>JBBTYU010000052.1:0-13450 GCA_038061675.1 Patescibacteria group bacterium
CATGCGTGCCGATGATTATTTTTATTTCCCCGCTTTCTATTTTTTCGTTCAAACTCTTCTTTCCTTTTGATCCGCCTGTCAAAATTTCTATTTCTTTCTCTCTCCCTTCGGGAGATCTGCCGGAGGCAGAAAAATATTCCTTAAATAACTTTGTAATAGTCCTGTAGTGCTGCTGCGCCAACACCTCGGTCGGCGCCAAAATAGCTGTCTGCTGGCCATTTTTAACTGCCAATATGGCGGCTATGGCGGCGATTACGGTCTTGCCCGAACCAACATCGCCCTGAAGCAATCTGTTCATCGGTCTTGACCTTTGGATATCGGAAAGGACTTCGTGTAAAACTTCTTTCTGTGAATTAGTTAAAACAAAAGGCAATTCGGCGAGCAGTTTACTTAAAAATTCCCGATCCACCAAAATGGATTCACTTTTTTCTTGAGCCAGTTGAGATTTTAATTTTAAATTATTTAACTGAAGCAAAAACAGATTTTCAAAAGCAAATCTTTTTTTGGCAATTTCTGCGTCTACGGATCTAAACGGAAAATGAATTTTTTTAAGCGCCGAATTAATATCCGGCAAAGCATTTTTAGCCAAAATTTCTTTCGGCAAAAAATCTTCAATAAGGGGGATTGAAGTAAGAACTGGTTTTAAAATATATCTTAAAAGTTTGGAACTGACGCCCCTGGTTTCCGGATAGACAGGAATCAGGCCGGCCGTATGCCTGGGTCCGCTACTAGCGCTAGATATTCCGTAACTGGAAGTAATTTCATAAACAGGATTGCTTAAATATAAATCCTTTTTAGATTCAATTATTTTTCCGGCAAAGTTCGCCCGCGTGCCGGGTTTTAACACTTTTAACAAATAAGCTTGGTTGAACCACAAAGCTCTGACTCCACCGGTGTCATCAACAATGATAGCTTCAACCAAAACAAGCTTCTGTCTGAAAGTCCGGCGCAGACCTATTTTTTTAACCGTGCCTTGAATAGTGGCCGGCTGATTAGGTTTGAGTTCGGCAATCGGGATCACTTTTGAAAAATCGTCATACCTGAAAGGAAAATGCCAAAGCAGATCTCTAACAGTCTTAATGTTGAGCTTGGCAAGCTTTGGAATAAACTTCGATCCGATACCGTCTATTTTTACCAATTCGGTATTCAGGTCCATCCCAGTTAGAAACAGGTCGCCAAGGCGACCGTAATTAAGTCGACTGGAGTTTTTAAAATGTTTGGTGTAATTTTTAACATATCACCTTTATTTAAGTATCAATCGTCTCTAACGGGATCAATAGGCTTTAAATTGTCTATATTATATCAAAATATCAATTGATTCAAAAGTCGGTGTTTATGAATTTAAAAAAATACTAAAACCTGAATTCCAACGAAAGTTGGAATAGCAGAAAGAATAAGATAATTCATTTTTTTTGACATCCGAGGTTCACGCCTCCGAGGACCTAAAATTCCGGGGATTTAATATCTGGGTCCTCGGAGGTCAGGGAAACAAATAATATTTGCCTGCCTGCCGGTAGGCAGGGGACATCGGAAGTCTGGAAATGAATTTTGGGAAGTCCGACTTCCTAAGATTAAGACTAAAGAATAATATTTGGGAAGTCGGACTTCCGGGTGAAAGAAATGAAAACAAAACTAAAAAATTCCTCCGCCAACTGGCGCGAGGAATTTTTTATCAAGATTTTTCTAATTCTTTCTTACCGCTGAACTTACAATAACTCTAATTACTGGCTAAGAAGTAATTGAAGCTGGGCTTGCAACGCTTGAAGTTGCGCCTGCATGCTTTCAATTTGGGCTGGTGTCAAAGTATCTGAAGCGGTGACAGCAGGAGTTGAAACTGTGGCAGGAGTTGAAGCTGGGGCAGGAGTTGAAACTGTGGCAGGAGTTGAAGCTGGGGCAGGAGTAGCAGGAGTCGGGGTTGTAGCTGGAGCAGCGGCAGAAGCATTAAGATTAGCTCGAGTGGCAGGACCAACTATACCAAGTTGATCAATACCATACTTGGCCTGATAAGCCTTAACAGCAGTTTGAGTTAATGGACCAAAATATCCAGTAACCGGACCGGAGTAAACTCCTTCAGCGGTCAATCTATTTTGAAGTTCAGTGACATCGGTTCCGGATGATCCAAGTTTCAAAGAAGCCGAGAAACTATAAGAAGACGATGGGGCAGGAGTTGAAGCTGGGGCAGGAGTAGCAGGAGTCGGGGTTGTAGCTGGAGCAGCGGCAGAAGCATTAAGATTAGCTCGAGTGGCAGGACCAACTATACCAAGTTGATCAATACCATACTTGGCCTGATAAGCCTTAACAGCAGTTTGAGTTAATGGACCAAAATATCCAGTAACCGGACCGGAGTAAACTCCTTCAGCGGTCAATCTATTTTGAAGTTCAGTGACATCGGTTCCGGATGATCCAAGTTTCAAAGAAGCCGAGAAACTATAAGAAGACGATGTGGCAGGAGTTAAAACCGTGGCAGGAGTTGAAGCTGGGGCAGGAGTTGAAACTGTGGCAGGAGTTGTTGTGGTTGTAGTTTGAGCAACAGTTGCCGTGGTAGCTTGTGTTGAGCTGAATATATTAGCGTTAGGATTATTTCCTCCTCCGCCACCTCCGCCGCCAGATGTGCTACCCGTTACGGTAGCGGCCGTGGTAGTACCATCGCAAGTTTCAGTTGTTGACGGAGTAACTGTCACATCAGCCGCGGCCGTACTGGCGCTAGATGCCGCAAAAGATACATAAGAATCACCCGTACAATGTGTTGAGGCAGTTATACCGGTACCAACACTGTAAGAAAACTTTCTTTTATCCGCAGACGTCACGCTGAATGTGGCGCCGGGAGATAAAGTAACAGTAAAATTACTATCGGCTACCGATAAAGAATCAATTATCTTGGCAACACCAGAAACAAGCAACGTGTAACTACTTACCGAAATTTCAACATTAGGATTGATAGTTACCTCGTTGGCGGCTAAAACCGGAAGCGCTCCGATCACCAACATCAACCCGACTATAATTGATAGGTATTTTTTCATAAAATTATATTAATTAACTAAACTTACAAATCACTCGTGCAACTACCTCTTTGCCCGTAAAGAGCGAATCCGGCGGTGGCAGGCGTGGTGGTAGCGTAAATTCTGAAAACATTACCGGTGGAGTCCATCATCTGAATGCAAGTGCCTTTATTATTGCCAGAAGTATACAAAGCCATAGTTGTTGTCGCCGAACCCGTAGCAGAAAATGCCGTTATTGGCGTAGTTGTAGCAACTCCGATGTTCCCTTGAGCTGAAAAAGTACCAGTAGAAGTAGTGGTAGCATTGCCGTTTACCCAAAGACCAGTGGAAACTGAAAGTCTGGTTGTGGTGGCGTTAACTAAGGTAGTTAAACCAGTAACACCCAGAGTTCCCGTGAGTGTAGAATTTCCAACAACGGCTAAATCGCTCTGCGTAGAAATAGCTCCGGCAGAAGTAGTGGTAGCATTGCCATTGACCCAAAGATCAGTGGAAACTGAAAGTCTGGTTGTGGTGGCGTTGCCTAGTGTAGTTAAACCAAGGGCATCTAATGTGCTCTGCGTGGAAATAGCTCCGGCAGAAGTGGTGGTGGCGTTGCCATTGACCCAAAGACCAGTGGAAACTGAAAGTCTGGTTGTGGTGGCGTTGCCTAGTGTAGTTAAACCAAGGGCATCTAATGTGCTCTGCGTGGAAATAGCTCCGGCAGAAGTGGTGGTAGCGTTGCCGTTTACCCAAAGACCAGTGGAAACTGAAAGTCTGGTTGTGGTGGCGTTAACTAAAGTAGTTAAACCAGTAACACCCAAAGTACCCGTAAGAGTAGAATTCCCAATAACGGCCAAATCACTCTGTGTAGAAATTGCTCCGGCAGAAGTTGTTGTAGCATTACCGTTTACCCACAAACCAGTTGAAACTGAAAGTCTAGTTGTAGAAGCATTAACTAATGTAGTTAATCCAGTAACACCTAAGGTGCCGGTAAGAGTAGAGTTTCCAAGTACGGCTAAAGTACTCTGCGTGGAAATAGCTCCGGCAGAAGTGGTGGTGGCGTTGCCGTTTATCCAAAGACCAGTGGAAACCGAAAGTCTGGTAGTCGTGGCATTAACTAGGGTGGCTAAATCAGTGACACTTAAGGTACCCCCCGTAGTTATATTAGTACTAATAGTTGTCGCGGCTTGAGTCAGAAGCGCAACGCTCAAAACCGACAAAACGACTGAAAGAACGATAGATAAAAATTTTGAATTTTTCATATCTAAATTAATTTTAATTTACTTATTTTTTTAATTTTTATTTCCGCCCCGCATTGCGGGATGGATAAGTTTTCGACATTATTATTTATTTTTTATATAAGCTTTTTAAGTATACATCCTCTTTCTATTTAATGAAAAGGGGGGGTGTGGATAAGTGCGCGCGGTTATTTCATTTTCCCGGAACGAATCTGTTCTATATAATCTTTTGCTTCTTTTTCAAATGACGGGTCTATGACAATCGCCTCTTCCAAAACTTTTATAGCCTTTTCATTTTGATTATTCAAAAGATAAGCGCCAGCCAAACTTTTTCTATAACTGATATTATTTTTATTTCCATCCGCATCCACATACGCCTGCCACGCGCTAATTAAACGCGGATAATTTTTAGATTTATAATAAACTTTTACCAAAAATTCATCCGCGACATTAACTGTCCCGAAACCTTTTAACAAAATCTCGTCCGCTTTATCTTGCCTATCATTCATAACATAAATACCTGCCAGATAGACCTTGGCAGTATAAAATTCAGGATCTCCATAATAAGCTTTTTCTAAAATTGAAAGGGCTGATTTGTAATCCCCTTTAGCCATATAAGAATCGGCCAAAGAAAATAAGATGTCTTGCTTTTGAGGAGAAAACTTTAAGGCGTCTTGATAATTTTCAATGGCTTTGTCGGTTTGATTTATCTTGCTGTAAATAATTCCCAAATAAATTGACGGTCTGGGATCTAAGGGGTTTTCTGCCCTATCTTGTTCTATTTCATTAACAGCTCTGACTAAAATCTGGTTTTTTTGATTGTCATCTAACTTATTAGAAGTAATCGCGGTATTGGTTACAAAATTAGCAAATTGCGATCTAACCTCGCTCTTTCCCAAGAAAGTATTAACGGATAAGGACTTCAAAAATAAATTAGCGGTTTCGGCCACGTCTCCTTGAGCATTTTTCTTTAAAGCATCTAAAAGATATTTATTTACTAAAAACGGCTTAAAAACTAAAGCGTAACCAATAAAAACAAAAACGATTATGGCTAAAATTGTGGCAGGCATTAAATATTCCGATGCCTTCACGCTATCACGATCCAAAATAATCTCTTCTTTTTTGTTTACGCTGTATATATAGGCGAATAAAGTGAACAGACTGCTATACGTAGCTATATTGTCAAATATAAATAAATTCTGAAAAAAATAGGCCACAAAAATTCCAAATATAATTAAAGCTTTATTGAAAGATATTTTATCTTGTATAAAATTTTTATAAAGCAGATAAAGAGCCGATCCAAAAATGAATAAATAACTTAATAGGCCGAGAAGTCCGGCATTGATAAGCCAGTCAAAAATAATATTGTGGGATCTATCAAACCAAGGCTCTTGTCTCCACATTTCGGGCGTATAATATTTTGAAAACACAACAACATAATTTTCCGGACCCCATCCCAAAATAGGCCTCTCTTTGAATGCTTCAAAACTCATTTGCCAAACACTGAATCGCGAAGTAATTGTTCTTTCAGTAAATGACAATGAAGTAAGGCGAGATAGAACGGGACTGCCCTGCACAAAGCTGGTATCTTTAGCAATCCATAAACCGCCGCCGACCAACACAATGGACACAAGTAATGCCAAAATTATCTTTCTATAATCTTTTTGTTCTTGAGATTGCTTCACCTTCGGTTCGCAATGACGGACATTATTTACCAATAAATAAATTATAAACGCCAAAATAACAGCTCCCAATATGCCCAATGTCGGACCGCGGCTGGCAGTAAAATAAATTATTGACGCGGTAAACAAAGCGGAAACGGCATAATAAATTTTCGCCCATAATTTTTTAGCGTCAGCAAAAAGCAAAATCGCAAAACCCAAAATAAAGATAAGGTACGCCGCTAAATACGCCGGATTACCGATTGTTCCATCTACGCGAAAACCGCCCTGAATAGAAGCTATCTTGCCGAACTTCTGAAGAAGAGCGTAAATATTTTCAAGCCACCCGACTATCACAAATAAATTAAAAAATATAAACCAATCGGTTTTCTTAAACATATTTCCTAAAACCAGGAAATAGGCAAATAAATGCAAGTAGGTAATGAATCCCTCCATCCTCTCAAAATTAGACCAAAAACTTCTAAGAGGGTTTATGCCAAAAATCGTAGCAAGCAAAACAATGCCCACGAACACCGCCAAAGAATAAAAAAGAACATTTTTTTGCGGACGATATTCTTTATAAAAGAAAGCTAGAACAGCCCATAAAACAAAAGCTAATTCAATGATGACCCTAAAAACAAAAGCTTTGCCCGTAATAAAAGGAAAAAATAATCCCGTGGCGATATAAAGCGGAACAAAGGGAACTATAAAAAGAAGGCTCTTTATAATCCATGCGAGAATATCCTTTCCGCCGGAGGCGGATCCGCCTCTGGCGGAAAAATTTGAATTCATATAAAAACTCAATTTAATAATTAAAAACGATTATCGTAATATAGTATACCAAAAAATGATTAATAACCAATTTTATATATAACAAACCTATCATCCTGATATTTCATTTCCAGACCCTGTAAATCAGTAATGGGAGTTTTAAACTCATCAATTTCTTTGTCTGCCAAAATATAAGATACGCCATACTTCTTTAATTTTTCTTTAATATTGGGTTTAATCTCCTTAGTATATTTTTCGTATAAATTTATAAAATAGCCTTCGCCCTTAAAAGAAATATCAGTTTCCATTTTACCGCAAGAATAACCAAATTTTTCAAGACGCAGCATATTGCATACAATAACTTCGCGATTATGAGTTTTATATTGATGAATGGAGGCTCCAGTTCCAGCGTATATCCTAAAATCGCGTTCAATATTGCTAAGGGTAAGATCTCTAAAATAACTGGCTACTAAATACCGCTCCTCAATTTCAGTTGAGGGCATCAGCTGCAATGTGGACCATTCGCTAAATAAAAGATAGTGGCGGGTCAAAAGAGGAATATACGATTCAATGCCTAAATTGCTCATTGTCCAAATAACCTGTTCTGGGGGAACATTTTTATTTAACCACTCTGCGGGCCCGGCATAATCTTGAGCCGAAACAATTACGGCCTTATTTATACGGGTAAAAAAATGTACGGACTGATCATAAAAATTCCGCAGATATCCAGATAAAGCTATTAAAATAAAAGCGCCTATAATTATTTTTTTAACCAAAGATAATTCACTGATCTCCACTCTCCTTCTCCAAAATTGGACCAGGAAATATAAAAAGAAAATGCTGAACCAAAAAATAATAAACCGGCCGATATGAACGGCTGTTTCCATTTCTTTCGCAAAAACAATATTACTTCCGGCTGCAATGATAAGAGCCGTTCCGGTAATGACAAACGGCGTGAACATATCTCTATAATATTCATCCTCTTTCTTGCGAAAACTTAAAAACAAAATTATCAATCCCAGAACAATGGCAATAATCACCCAGCGGCTATAATTTAAAAATTCTCTTGTAGGAATTCTAGTGAGCGTTAGACTGATGCGCGCCATAGTTTCCCAATAAAAAGGACTTAAAATTTGCTTAATCGTATAAATAATTGCGGGCAAGGCGAAGATAATAGAGGCAACGCCGGAAAATATCAAAGCCAGCAATGCCTTCCAGCTTTTTTTAAAAATCAAAAAAATAGAAGTTAAAAATAACGCTATGCCGATTATTTGCCATAAATACGCGTAGATATAAAATGAAACAGCGGAACTTAAAGTTAAAAATAAAATATTTTTCTTATTCAACGGCGACCTAAACCACATAATATAGGAAAGGATAAAAAGAGCGAAAAATGGAAAAACCATCTGCATAGAAACGGGCCGGGCCATAAGCCAGTAAACTTGCAGGTAAGTCAAAACCGAAGCCGCCAAACTTTCTTTGGGCTTCAATCCCAGCTGTTCAAAAATAAAATAGCATATCAGACCTAATAATAAAGGCCAAAGTACCATATTGAAACCAGCCGTAGCAGTTAGAGACAGTCCAAGCAAGAGAGGTATGGCCGCCAGCCAATCCGGCACAAAAAATGCCGGAGCCATTGAGTTTCTGTATTCAAAAGTATACGGATTACCCATAAAAGGATATCCGTCCTTAATCTCATTTATACGAGCAAAATAATAAGATTGGTCGACTGTTATTCCCGGGGGCGGCACTCCTTGCCAATTGCCATATACGCTAATAATTATCTGCGCAATAGGAATTGCCGACAGAATAAAAATAATCCCGAGAAGCAACATCAATGTTTTAGCGCGCTCTGTTCTCATATTTTTTTCTGTCATTCCGCACTTGATGCGGAATCCAGTCTTTTTTCTCTGGATTCCCGCCTTCGCGGGAATGACAACTGTTTTAATTATTTCTTAAATCTCATTTTCCACGGCGCAATGACGCCCTCGCTGATGATATGCTTTGAAATTTTTGATTCCCCTTCCCGCCTATTTTTAAAAATTATCGGAATTTCCTTGAACGAAGCCCCTAATTTATACAGATTATATTTCAGTTCCATTATGAATGCGTATCCGGATGCATCAAATTTGGAAAAATCTATTTTTTCTAAAAATTTTATATTTATCAGATTAAAGCCTCCTGTGCAATCATGAACCGGTATTCCCGTGATCAGCCTGCAATAAAAATTAGCGCCCCTGCTTAATATGCGCCTCCAAAGCTCCCATCCATACGTTCCCCCGCCTTTTACATAGCGGGAACCAATAACAACATCAAAGTTTTTAGCCTGCTCTATCATCTTAGCCAGATAAGAAGGGTCGTGCGAAAAATCACCATCCATCATACAAATATGAGAAAAAGTTCCATCCTTCATTATTCTGTGAAAAGCATCAATATACGCCCTTCCCAAGCCCTCTTTTTTTTCTCTTTTAAAAATGGCGAGGTTGGGAAAATCTTTCATCAGTTTCTCAACGGCGGCGGCGGTGCCATCGGGAGAATTATCATCAACAATTCTTACATGAATATTCGGAACATTTTTGAATATTTCCCGAATGATATGCTCCGCGTTATTTATTTCGTTATATGTCGGAATTATTATGGCAATTTTTTCCATTTGAAATAAGTTTAATGATGGGTTGCCGCACCGCAATCTCATAACTCTGACCTCCGAGGACCTAAAATTCTGGAGATTGATATCCGGGTCCTCGGAGATCAGAGTTATCGCAATGACAACTTTGTATAAACTCAATATTACAATAAAAAATAAATAACTCAAAACCGCTGACGGCTAACTTGTCTTTTTCAAATTATATATTTTATAAAAATAAGATTCCTTATTTTCAAGAAGATCGGCGGGAACTCCCTCCTCAATAATTTTGCCTTTATCTAAAACCAGCACTCGATCTGCGTCTAAAATAGTAGATAATCTGTGAGCAATAATAAGTATAGTAATCTTATGCTTTAGATTGTTTATAGAATTTTGGATAGATATTTCTGATTCACTGTCCAGGGCGCTAGTGGCCTCATCAAGAATCAAAAATTCGGGATCTCTGGCTAACGCCCTCGCCAATGCTATTCTCTGCCTTTGCCCGCCGGAAAGCATAACGCCCCTCTCGCCCACAACCGCGTCAAAACCTTCTTTCTGTTTCAAAATAAAATCATAAATATTCGCCAGCTTAGCCGCTTCAATCATTTTTTCGTCAGCAATGCTTTCATCATAAAATTTTATATTATTTCTGATTGAGTCATTGATAAGAAAAGTGTCCTGGGAAACATAGCCTATTTTATTGCGCCAATCCCGCAGATCTATCTTAGAAATATTCATTCCATCTGCCAATATCTCTCCTTTTTGCGGTTCAAAAAAACGCAAAAATAAATCAGCTATTGAAGTTTTACCGGCGCCGGACGGACCAATCAAACCGATCGTCTCGCCATTTTTAATACGCATATTAAAATCGGTCAAAACCGGCTCATTGGGCTTATAAGAGAAAAAAGTGTTTTTAAAATCTATTTCATTTTTAAAATTAAACTTTTCTTTACTGCCCCAGTTTTCTTTATTATTTTCAAGCAGTTCCTTGAATACCATCGTATTTTTTAAAAATGGGATATATTCATTGATTGAATGGAAAGTTGATTGAACCGTGTCCAAATAAGTAAATATTTTCTGAATTAAATAAATTATCACGATAAACGATGGCAAGCTAAAACCCGGCTGTTTATAGTAATAAGCAAAAAGAGCGAAAATAAAAATTAAGCTGAATGGCTGAACAAAAACAGAAAAAGAAGCTCGCAGGAAATACACTTTTAAATTCCAATTTTTAATATCCTCAAACCATGCCGTAACTTTTTTAATCACGCTATTTTCTACCCCGAAAGACTTTATTGCTTTAACCCCTCCGACATTTTCAATTAAATGACTGGAAATATTTTTTTCCGCGGAAGCCATCTTTTCCACAATTAAACGATTCTTTTTTATTAAGGGAACGAACAAGAGCATAAAACTGCCCCCCACCGCCAAAGACATTAGGGTAATCGGCAACGAAATGCTTACCGCAAAAATTGAATAAATTACCAGACCAGTAATTGAATTTATAAAATGATTCAAAAAGGTCATGGTCTCCGAGTTGATCTGCAGATCTCTCACCAAGGTTGCCTGGATATAACCAATTCTTTGTTTTAATAAAAATGGCCATTTAGCATAAAAAATAAGGTTTAAAAGATTATTAACGGCGCTATTCCTATAATCAAGCCTGATCTTTGTGGAAACATACGAAGAAAAAAGCAGAATGACGGCTCTAAATAAAAACAAAAGAGCGACTAATATTAAAAGGGACTTAAGGTTGTACTCAAACGGAAGATAAGAAAATATTTTAAAAATAAACTTAGAAATAGAGTCATCTCCGACCAATTGATTATTGGTAAAAAACGAAAATATAGGAATTAATATATTTATCCCTATGCTATCTAAAAATCCACTAAAAAATCCCAACACAACTATAACGGCAATGTTTTTCCTATAACCTTTAAATACCGTATTTAAAACCCTAAAGGTTTCTAAAAAAACAAATAAATATTTTTTAATATTTTTTAAAAACATAATTAGTCAATAATATCCCAGGCCAATGGCGTGCCTATTTTAACATCCTTTTTAAACTTTTTTCCTAAAACTTTATTTAATAATTTCGGGGATAGGCCATATCCCGGCCTTATACATCTGACATTTATACGACTTAACTTATCTCCCCTTTTAACATCTTTTACCACAAAAAGAGAGCGTCTAAAAATCAAATTTGTCGATTCTCTTTTACCGGAAACAAACTGCGGTTTTCCTAAAGATTTTTCAACAACCCTGATTGATTTTACCAATTCTTTTAACTCTCTTGGCTCAAGAGAAAATGCGGCATCAGGTCCGCCGTCAGAGCGTTTCAAAGTTACGTGTTTTTCTACCATCTTGGCTCCTAAAGCCACGGCGGCTATAGTAACCGAAGAATCTAAATTATGATCAGATATACCAATTATTGTTCTCAATTTTTTACGCAACACAGGAACTGTAAAAATATTCATTTCATCCGGATTTGCCGGATAAGAACTGACGCAATGCAAAATAGCAATGCTCGGAGCGCCCGCTTTTTTCAAAGTTTTAATAGCTAATTTAATTTCCTGCAAATTTGCCATGCCTCTGGAAATTATCACCGGTTTTTTTGTTGAACCGATCTTTTTTAATAATTCCAGGTCGCCAATTTCAAATGAGGCCACTTTGTATGCAGGAACTTTCATTTTCTCCAGAAAATCCACGGCCGTATTATCAAAAGGCGTAGAAAAAAGAATGGCCCCATATTTTTTAGCGATCTTTTGCAATTTGGGCTGCCATTCCCATGGCATATAGGCTTTTTTATATAAACTATAGAGGGTCTGGCCCTGCCATTCTTTATTGGTGCCGCCAACCTGAAACCACTTATTATTGCAATTAATGGTCATGGTGTCGGGGGTATAGGTTTGTAATTTTACGGCATCCACTCCGGCCAAGCAGGCTTCTTCAACTATTTTTTTAGCTCTATTAAAGCTCTGATTATGATTCCCGGAAATTTCTGCAATCACAAATACCGGACAGCCGGGACCTATTGATTTATTGCCTATTTTTATCTTTTTTTCCATATCTTACTTAATACAACAAATAATATCAGATTTCTGTCTCAAAAGAAAAAACTCCGAAGTTGTAATTTCGGAGTTTTTGATATTTTTATTTTTTAAGGATCAGATAATGATTTTTGTTATCGGTTTTATAGATGACAAAACTATTTTTCTTAAAAATGCTTAGAGAAGGCAGATTATTCAACCGAATTTCGGCAAAAACATCTTTGTCCGCTTTTAGCTCTCTAAGGGCTTCGCCCAGCAGAATCCCGCCAAAGCCTTTTCCTATGTACTCAGGATCAACGGCTATTGAAGTCGTATAACCTCCATCGTCCGAATCAAAACGGCAATAACCTATCACCTTGCCCTGTATTTCCAAAATAAAACACTTATTATCTTGGCCGCCGAAATACTTTTTTTCAAACCACTTCTCGTGCCGATCAAAAGGTATTTCATCCAGACTGTTAAAATTATTCCTATTTAACGGATTATTTCTTATCGCCCAAACGGCTCTTGTGTCTTTTTTTCCCGCTTTTCTTATCAGATATCCGACTGTATTATTTTGCATAATTTCTCCTTCTTCTATCAAACACCAAAGAAAAAGATTCGGCGGCACGCATTCCTGATTGCGCGCCCCGAACTTTCGCTAAAGCTTCGATATATTCAATCGATCGCGGATGAGGAAAATCACGAAGCTCTGAACCATAGCATTTAAGAGCCATAATCTTTTTATTTATGTAATTTTCTATGTTTATAAACACATTCGGCCGGAATGGATCTGATTTGACAAAATTCCATTCCGACGAAGAAGCTATCTCGAAAGAAAACGCCCGGTTCACAAAAGAGCGCTCCATGGGCCTAATCGCCGACTCAACGGCTTCCGCGATTATGCGATGATCAACATTCACATCGGAGTGATGATGAGTATATACAATATTCGGCTTGAACTCCGACATAACCGACTCAATAGACTGTACGACATCCAGTAAGGCCACTGAATCGAGCTTATTATCGGGAAATTCTCTAAGGATCAATCGCTTCACGCCCAATACTTCATTGGCTTTTTTTGCCGATCCGCGCAAAGCATCCAGCTCTTTATTATCTTCCTCTTTTGATCCGCCGATCCTTGATG
>JBBTYU010000053.1:0-3873 GCA_038061675.1 Patescibacteria group bacterium
GTAATGCTCGGGTTAAAATACAACTTAAACGATTTGCAGGCGGCCATAGGAATTTGCCAGCTCAAAAAATTGGAAAGATTCCAAAAAACAAGAGAAAAATACGCGAAGATCTATGACAAGTGCCTGTCCGAATATTGCGACCTTCAAAAACGGCCAGAACACTCGAGCCGCCACGCATTCCATCTCTATGTAATCCTTCTGAAATTGGAAAATATGACCGCAACAAGGGACGAAATATTGCAACAAATCAGAAATCATGGAATTGGCGCAACCATTCATTATCTGCCAGTTCATATGCACAGATATTACCAAAAGAAATTCGGATTCAAAAACGGCGACTTTCCAATTGCTGAATGCGCATACGAAAGAATGATAACTCTGCCCCTGACGCCTTCAATGTCGCTAAAAGACGCAAAGAAAACCGCAGAAACAGTTAAAAGAATACTGATAGCTAATACAAAAAAATAGTCAAATAAAATCTATTTTTTACCAGAGAGAATTTTGACGTCATTTTCTACCATCATTTTCACCAGCTGTTGAAAATTAACTTTCGGCTTCCATTTCAATTCTTTCCTCGCCTTGGACGAATCTCCTTTCAAAAGATCCACTTCGGCGGGCCTCATAAATTCTTTATTCATTTTAACGTATTTTTTCCAATTCAAACCGAGTTCTCCAAAAGCCGCCTCAACAAACTCCCTAACTGAATGAGTTTCTCCGGTTGAAATCACGTAATCACGGGCCTCTTTCTGCTGAAGCATCATCCACATAGCCTCCACATAATCTCCCGCAAAACCCCAATCGCGCTTGGAATCTAAATTACCCAAAAGCAATTCCTTTTCCATGCCCAACTTTATTTTTGCCGCGGTATTGGTAATTTTCCTCGTAACAAATTCTATTCCCCTGCGCGGGCTTTCGTGATTAAAAAGAATTCCTGAAGTCGCGAACATATTGAAAGATTCTCTGTAATTCACCGTAATCCAATGCGCGTATAATTTAGCAACTCCATACGGACTGCGCGGATAAAAAGGCGTTCTTTCAGTCTGCGGAGTTTCCTGAACTTTTCCAAACATCTCCGAAGATGAAGCTTGATAGAACTTTATTTTGGGATCTGTCTGGCGTATCGCTTCAAGAAGACGCACGACGCCAAGCCCCGTAACTTCGCTAGTATAAACCGGCTGCTTCCATGAGGCGGCAACAAAAGATTGCGCCGCTAAATTATAAACTTCGTCTGGTTTGGACTGGTTGATGGCGCGAATCAGAGAGGCTTCATCCAAAAGATCGCCGGAAATGAATTCTATCTTACCGGCCAGATGAACAATGTTTTCGCGCTTACTCTGGCTGCTACGGCGCTCCAAACCAAAAACCTTATATTTTTTTGCCAGCAAGAGTTCTGCTAAATAAGAACCGTCCTGTCCGGTAATTCCCGTTATGAGAGCTGTTTTCATATTTTTTACTTTTTAATTTTAATTAATTATATACCTATTTGGACACATCTCAAATTAACCAAAATGACTGAAAATTTTATCCTTAAATTGGCTAAAATTTATTAAACCATCAATAAGGCCATTGGCTGATATTACTACTAATGAAACAATCGCTGTTTTAAGCCATACGCTTTTATCCGATTCAAACAACGAAATGAAGTAAGCCGAAAAAATCGCCAAAAGAGGATATATCTGAAAACGATAGCGCGTTTCAACTACGGTAATGAATAAAATCAAGGGAGTGGCGATCGTAAACGCAGCCAAATAATTTATATACTCATTTTTTAATTTAAGCGACTTAATAATTCCCCCGAAACTTAAAATAAAAACCAAAAAGGAAAAAATGGCGGAACTAAAAACAAATAAAATCTGCCGCCAACCGGAAGTATAAAACCAAAAACCCATTGGCCGCAAAACGCTGAAATATTTATTTATTCTCAATGCCGTAAGCTTCGCGAATTCTCCCGGATAATTAACAACAAAACGCTTGAATTGATTCATTGACTCGCTGTTTATATCCACCGCGCTGTTTTTGCTTATGTAATCGCTTATTTCTGCGCCAGCTTCCTGTTCACCATTAGCGCCAACATGATTGCCTATCCAGAAATTTAAAGCTCCGGCCGTGCCGAAGGGCATTATTTCCCCGTAAACTTTATAATTTCTGATCGTCCACGGCACAAAAACCAATATCAAAATGACCGCCATAATCATTGCCCTGCCCCAATCTCTTTTTTTATATAGATAAAAGAATAGAATAGGCAAAAAGAATAAAAGCGGGGGCCTGACCAAAACTGCCAATCCGGAAACAAAAGACAGCAGTAAAAATGTTTTTAAACCATCGTTTCTAACGTAAAACATGAAAAGATAAATCATTAAACAGGCAAAGAACAGATACAAAGTTTCCGTCATCAGCATAGCCGAGATCTCTATCAGATCCGGATAAAATCCGAAGATGGTCGCCGCCCAGAGCCCTATTTTCTTTTTATTTTCCAACCCCGCGAAAACCAAAAGACAAATTAAATAAATCAAATATGCCGAAACTGCGTGTAAAATCGCCTGTAAAATCCAAACTGCCGGATAACTATGCCCAAAAATTTTATAAATACCCGCTAAAAAATATTCGTAAAGAGGTCCCACCCTGGCAATGCTATAGTCATAAGCTAGATCGGTTCCGATGTTTTCCCTGTATCCGACTCCGCTGACAATATTTTGCGCTATTTTATCATAAGACAAAGCATCAACGGCCGGTTCTATTCTGTAATAAAAAGAATAAGAAATACTTAGTCCAAAACTGACCAGCAAAATAATCAAAAGTAATTTGTTGCGAACTATTAGGTCTTTTCCGCCAGAGACGGATCCGCCTTCGGCGGAAAAATTATTCATTTTTTAAAAGGGTAAATTAATTTTATCGAGTAAAAATCTTATGTTGTAATTGAACCAAATATAAATTCCTAAAAATGGATACAACAAATACCATTTTACCCTTGAAAGCCCGAAACCAGCAACAAGTGAAAGCCACATCATTAAAACAACGGCTATTCTTTGTGTATAGACTGGCCAAATAAGAAATAAAAAGGCGATTGGCAGTGTGGCCAATAGAATTTTCAACCTATTCTTATCCATTATTTTTAATTCCTCCCTAACACCAAACAAGAAGGCCAGCCAGCCGAAAGAAAACAGCCAGCCGAAAATTTTTATCAGCAAAATAAGGCCCCTAGTTTCTGCGTCCGTTAGGCCCATAAAAGCAGCATCTAGCATTCTATCAAAATAAGTAAGATGGTATTTGAAATAAAAAATAAGGTGCCATGATAAAAGCGGAATCATAAATAATAATCCTGCACGTATGATATCTTTGATCTTTTGCTTATTGGAAAAATTAGAAAATAAGATCAATAAAGCCAGGTTGACCAGGGCCAATCCTCCATATTCTTGGAAAAAGACGCCAATTGATGCAACTAATACAGAGTAGTAATAAAACTTCCTGTTAAGGGCATTGAAATACTTAATTGCCCAATAAGTAGAAAAAACAAAGAAAAACCATCCGCCCATGTCGGACATATGAGACATAGTTGGATCTATAATGTAATAATTAACAGCCACCAATATAGACCCTAAAAATGCCACTCTTTTTTCTTTATATATTTCCAGCGCTAAAAAATAAAAAGCAAAAATTAAAAGAATGTAAAAAATAATATTTACAACGGCAAAACTCGAACTAAAATCCTTCACAAAATAATTTATAAGAATGGAAGAATAAACAAAAGCGGGATTGGTAAGCACCCTGTTCAGCAATGAACTAGTGGTTATTTGCCCGCCCCGCGAGAGATAATTTGCCGCCTCTAAATATTGCGCGGCATCTTTTTTAAGTTCTGGACTGTATCCAATATAA
>JBBTYU010000054.1:0-7940 GCA_038061675.1 Patescibacteria group bacterium
TCAAAAAATCCTAAAACATCGCTATAAACTATATTCCATGGCGCTGATTTTAATAAACCCAAACCATGGAAAGAAGCGGAAAAAAATCCAACCGCTATTACTAGAAAAATATAAAAACGCAAACGATTATTGCTTTCTAAAATCATTTTACAAAATATTTTTTCTTTATTTCTTCTTCAATACTGGTCTGCGCCTCATTGGCTGACTTTTTAGCAAATTTTGACATCTCCGCCAACTGCTTATCCTCTAAAGTATTAAGTGTTCTAGCTCTTTCCAATAAAATTTCTTTTTTATTAATAGTCGGGTCGTCTAA
Organism: Patescibacteria group bacterium; assembly: GCA_038061675.1. Classification (GTDB taxonomy): domain Bacteria; phylum Patescibacteriota; class Minisyncoccia; order UBA6257; family 02-FULL-45-10c; genus JAHILT01. Next base: position 314 of record JBBTYU010000054.1, read on the forward strand.
AACCTCCTCAAGTAAAATAGCTAAAATAAATCCAATTCTCGGCCCGGGAAGCATACTTAAATCTTTCATTAGGTCGCTGCCATTAAGCTGAAGCATTTTAGCGCTGATCGGATCCTTGCTCACTTTTTCAATTCTGAATTTCAAATGTCTCAAACGATATGGTTGGGCTTTCGGAACTCCGGAACCGATCCTGTCCGCTTCACGGAGAGAAAACAAATCATCCATATTTTCCACGCCGACTCTTCTTAATAAACGCCTAGCCCCTGCATCGGTCACGGTTTCCGGATCATAAACGAACATATGCTCGCGTATAAGACCAATGACTTTTTCGGTAATTTCTTTGGAAAAATGAAGCCTGTCTAAGATCCTGGCCGCCAATTTAGCGCCAACCACCTGATGGCCGTAAAAAGTAGCGTCGGGTCCCTCGCCTCTTTTGCTTATCGGCTTGCCTACATCGTGTAAAAGCGCGGCCAATCTAATTTCTAATGAAAATTTTTTATCCGCCGCGTATTCCAAAGATCTTAGGTTGTGCTCAAAAACAGTAAAAATATGATGATGATTTTGAGAGACCCCTACGCCATCCATAAGTTCGGGCGCGACATATTTTAAAAGCCCCAACTCCCTCAACTTATCAATGCCTTTGGCGGCGCCATCGGCCATTAAAATTTTAGAAAACTCATCGCGAATCCTTTCTTTGGAAACAAACTCTAATAATCCCGCGTGTTTTTTAATAGCCTCTTCGGTTTCACTCTCAATTACAAAGCCAAGTTGCGCCATAAAACGCACAGCTCGCATCATTCTTAATGCGTCTTCCTGGAAACGATTTTCCGGATCTCCAACTGCCTTGATAATTTTCTTGCTTAAATCGGCAATGCCGCCGAACGGGTCAATTAATCTGCCCGCCATCCCTTCGACTAAGCTCAAGGCAAGCGCATTGATCGTAAAATCCCTGCGCGCTAAATCTTCTTCAATAGTTTTGGCAAATATCACTTCATCGGGATGCCTTTTATCGGTATATTTTCCTTCTAAACGATAAGTGGTAATCTCTATAATTTTTAATCTCGGATCAGAAGAATCTGTCTTTACTCCAACAGTGCCAAAATTATTTTCATATATAGTTGCAGGCTTGTCCGCCGTAGCGCCTGCGAAGGTGGAAAATATCTTTTGAATTTCTTCCGGCTTGGCATTGGTAGCAATATCCCAATCTTTCGGTTCTTTTTCCAATAAAATATCCCTTACGCAGCCGCCTACAAGATTTGCTTCAAAACCAGCCCCTAATAAAGCCGTTGAAACTTCTTTTAACTTGTCCTGAGCCTGTCGAAGGATTCCCGATTTTTCTAGAATAGAAATCATAATGTAGAGCTTATCTTAATATAATAACTGAAACAACATATTAAGTCTAAAATTATCTCCTTGCTTTGCCAAAACAAACAATTTGACAATGCGCCAATTAAATGCCATTCTAAACAATAGAACATAAACCCCGCACCTTTCGAGGATAACAATTCCAATATCCAATCATAAAAAATAAATCCTCAAATAAAATCCTCGAAAGGTGCGGGGTAAAAAAGGTTTCCGCGACGGCTCCGCTAAACGGGGGAAAGCAAGCGATCCATTAATCTGTTCTTGCTAAATCTCTGGCGCCATTCTCCAATGGCTCGCTGGACCTCGCAACTTAAACAGCCCCCTAGTCGAAAGGGGGCTGTATTTTTTTAATTTTAAATCCCGCACCTTTTAGAATAAATTAATGTAATGGTATTATATAATTATCGTATATAATTTTCGCGCTAAAAGGTGCGGGGCAAACTATATGCCCCTGTAGTGAAACGGATATCACGACTGGCTTCGAACCAGTTATTCTAGGTTCAAATCCTAGCAGGGGCACCAAAACTAACTTTGTCGGAATTAAGAATATAGACTTTTCCTTCGAAAATCTACCCGATAACCTAGCAACAAAGGCGGTAGACAGAAAAAAATGAACCCTATAGATCGTTTTCTAAATACTATAACTATGTATAGACTCGTATTATACGAGCTTGTTTTTCTCGCTGTTATTTCTATTGCGCTTTCTTATATTGGCAAACTTGGCTATGGCTGGCCCATTGTTTCTATGATATTTTCGCTTGCCGTACTGCTTGTTTCTTGTTATGTTTCAAATCTAATTTTCTCGAAGATATTAAGAATTCCAATAAATGCGGAGTCGTCTTTAATAACTGCTCTTATTCTATTTTTGATAATGCCGCCGGCATCTACTGAAAAAGAAATAATTATTTTAGTTTTAGCCGGGTTTATTGCGATGGCTTCGAAATATTTGCTTTCACCCTTCAGGAAACATATTTTCAATCCTGTTGCGTTCGCTGCTTTTATTTTATATGCATTAAATATCAGCGCTGCGATTTGGTGGATAGGCGATCCTTCAATGATCCCGTTCCTTCTTATAGTTGGCTTTCTGATAGTACGTAAGATCAAGAGATTTGCCATGTTTTTATCCTTTACTGCGGCGTGGCTTCTTTCCTTATCGTTTTTTGGAAGGACGATTTTTATGAGCCTTCAGTCATTTCAATTTGCCCTTGGTCCTGCGCTCTTTTTTGCGACAATAATGCTTACCGAGCCCATAACAACGCCGCCAACAAGAAGGTTGCAGATTATATACGGGGCACTGGCTGGTTTTTTATTAAACGTTAACTTCAGCGTTGGCAATCTAGCAGCGACTCCGGAATTCGTTTTAATACTTACTAATATTTTTTCATATTCAACAAGCCTCAAACGAAAATTGATTCTTTCATTAAAAGAAAAGAGGAAATTGGCAAAAGATGTCTATGAATTTGTATTCATTCCTGATGCGAAATTTTCTTTCAGGCCGGGGCAATATCTTGAGTGGACTATTGCGCACAAAAAAACCGACTCCCGCGGCAATAGAAGATTTTTCACTATTGCTTCTTCACCAACCGAGGATCACATTAAATTAGGAGTTAAATACAATAATCCGCCATCCAGTTTTAAAAACAAGCTTTTTGGATTTGAAAATGGTGATAAAATTTTAGCAGGGCAACTAGGAGGAGATTTTGTCTTGCCACGCGACTCAAATAGAAAATTAGTTTTTCTAGCGGGAGGGATTGGGATAACTCCCTTCAGAAGCATGATTAAGTATTTATTGGACAAAAGGGAGACGCGAGATATTGTTTTATTTTACAGCGCAAAATCTGATGATGAGATTGCTTATCGTGATTTATTTGCTGAAGCGCAATGTAAGATAGGTCTTAGGCCAAAATATGTGATCGGAAATTTAATTACAGAAGAACTAATAAAAAACGAGGTTCCTGACTATATAGAAAGGGATTTTTATATTTCCGGGCCCGAGGCCATGGTGAATGCATTTAAAAAAATGCTTTTAAGGATGGGGGTCTCAAGATTTAATATTACGACAGATTACTTTCCTGGGTTCGTCTAATACGATATACTTGTTGATATGAAAAATATAAAAATATTGGGAGCAATTCTCTCATTAGTTATTTTAGGGGGCTCGGGATGGTATTTTTATTCAATGAAAGAAGGGGAAGTGGCGCAAAATAATGAGAATATGGCACAAACGCCTTCTCAAATATCAACGCCTGATCTTACAACATCCGAAGAAACTATAAAAGAAATTGCTGTCTCTTCAAAAAACTTCGAATACTCTGTTAGAGAAATTAGAGTCAAAAAAGGAGACAAGATCAGGATCAATTTTACTAATACCGAAGGATTTCACGACTGGGTTATTGATGAATTCAACGCCAAAACGGAGAAAATAAATGCCGGAGGATCATCTTCTATTGAGTTTACCGCAGACAAGACTGGGGCGTTTGAGTATTACTGCAGTGTGGGCTCCCATCGTCAAATGGGCATGGTTGGAAAATTGATTGTAGAATAAAAACATATAAAGATGTTGTATTGGATTATTGGCATTATCGTTGTCGTTCTTGGTGGCTTTTTTGTATTTCACAACTATGTGTATAATGAGAAACCAATAACAAAAGTTTTTGCCGTAAGCGGATTGATAAACCCCCGCACCCAATTGTTGGGTGAGGGGGTAAATCCCGGGTTTGGCGCTGAATGGCGAAAAAATATTTTTCCGGATAATTTTATGGCGGATACCAGAAACGATTCGCTATTTTTCTTTATTTTTACCTCAACAATAGCTGTTTTTCTTTTTTTATTTTTTAGCAAAATAAAAATCTTCGGAAAAACGCTGATTGAATATTTAAGCCCGATTAAAAAATTAATTTTGGGCGCCGTCCTAATAGTTATTTCGCAATACACTGTTAATTTTTATTCTCCATTCTGGGATAACATATTTCTCCGCCTAAGCCAGCTCGGCTGGGAAATTATAATTGTCGCTTCAATTTATAAACTCGTAAAAACATACGCGGATTTCAATTTTGGCAATGTTTTAATCACGGGCGTTCTTTATTCCTTTATTATTCACGGATTAAAAGTTTCCATCAGATATATGATTTACGGTAAAACAATTTTCTATGCTTTGGATCGCTTTCTTTATGGAAGCCTGCTAGTTATGGCCGTGACAATCGCCAGCGGAGTTGTTTTTCTTTATATTTGGAAAAAGGGGGAAGTTTAAATTAACTGCTTGTCCAATTGTCCAAAAAATATAAAATACCTGTTTTTATGTATTTAACAAAATAAAGCCCCGCTTTGCGGGGCTTTATTTTTTAGCGGAACAATCCTATCACGTTTCCTAATAATTTCTGGATAAAGCTGCTTGGCGGAGGCGGCGGTGTTATTGATGACGGCGGGGGCGAAGTTTGTTGCGGGACGATACCACCTTCTATCGGAGCAATAGTGCCAGGCGCTATTTGTTGTGCTGGCTGATTCTGCTGAATGTACGTCCCAGGCTGGCTAGGCGTAGGCATCGGGGCCGGAGATGGATTTGATTCAGTAGGAGTTCTTTGCTGTCCTTGGATATATTGTCCGGGCTGATTTTGTTGAATATATGTTCCGGGTTGGCTAGGCGTAGGCATCGGGGCTGGCGATGGATTGGATTCGGTAGGAGTTCTTTGTTGTTCTTGAATATATTGCCCTGGCTGTCCAACTTGACCCTGAATATACGTCCCTGGTTGGCCAGGTGTAGGCATCGGAGCCGGAGATGGATTTGATTCGGTAGGAGTTCTTTGCTGTCTTTGTCCCTGCTGTCCTTGAATAAACTGACCCTGCTGATTTTGCCCTTGTTGACCAAAACCTGGACCATTGCCATTTTGGCCGGAACCGGGATTGAAACCTTGGCCTTCGTTAGGACCACCGGGCCGTCCCTGTTGTCCTTGTTGTCCTTGTTGTCCTTGTTGGTTTTGTCCTGATTGTCCTTGCTGTCCTTGCTGATTTTGCTGTGGTTTAAAATTCTTGCATACTTCCGGATTAGAAGTACAATATTTTTGGCACTCTTCCGGTCCTTTGCATCCTCCAGGACCAGCTTGTTGCGGCATCTGCTGACCTCCTGGATTTACAGCGCCCGGGCCTGGCTGAAATTTATCTCCCTGTTGTCTTTGTTGGTTTTGTCCTGATTGTCCTTGATCAATCCTATTTTGTCCGGGTTGATCAGATTGACCACCAACATTATCGGGGCCGGTGCCTGGAGCAAATTGTTGTTGTTGATCGCCTCCATCATTGGGTCTAAATCTGTCAACTACATTATTTCCAAAATCTTTTATTCTATTAAATATACCCCGACCCTGCTGATCTTGATTTTGTCCAGGTTGTTCGGGATCAATTCGATTTTGTCCTTGTTGTCCTGGTTGTCCTGGATCAATTCGATTTTGTCCGGGTTGACCTTGCTGATTTTGCTGCTGATAATTACCACACTTTGCCGTAGAATCTGCGGGACAAACCGGCTTTCCATCTGAACCTACTTTCGCCGATGCTACAAATTTTCCAGATCCATCAACACAAGCCAACTCCGTCGGATTCCCATTTCCATCAGGTTCACACATATCCGCCCATGGCTGATTTTGCTGACCCTGTTGATTTGGACCGCCTTGTCCGGGCTGTCCAAACTGGCCCTGCGGCATATTTTTTTCAAAACATTCTCTCATCGCATCGCCGGTTTTCGGACCAAGCATAGCCGTTCCCGATTTTATTTTTTCAACCATATCCGCGCCCAAACTGGAAGTAAGGCAAGTTAAAACTTCTTCAGGCATTTGACCAAAAGATTCTTTCATCCCCTGCCTGCCCTCATCCATTCTTTTTAAATCATCTTCGGGAATCATTCCATTTTCTTTGCCAAATTGGAAACAAGTCTCTTGATTATCGGGATTATTGCAAAAAGTATCGCACTCTTCTCGGCCCCTGCACCCGCCAGGCCCCTTGCCTCTAGTTTTACGCGCCATTTCAGTTTCTTTGGCATTCATAAAACCAGCTGCTTCAGCAAAATTCATACATTCATCAATATGGCTATCTTCGGAACAATAAGAATCACATTCTTCCCGTCCCCTGCAAGCCGGCGGCTTCACACCTTTTTTGATGGCCTGCAGCATTTTTTGGGAATTTTCACGATCCTGCTCTGGCATCATTCCGGCTTCAATGCCAAAATTAATACACTCTTCCATATTCTCCGGAGCGCCGCAATACGCGTCGCAGGCTTCTTTACCGCCGCAAGCCGGAGGTTTAATGCCCTTTTTAATAGCTTGTAAAACTTTTTTAGAATCGTCCAATTCCTTGCCCGACATTATTCCGGCTTCAATGGCAAAATTCATACATTCTTCCATATGCTCCGAGCTTCCACAATAAGCATCGCAGGCTTGTTTGCCACCGCAAGCCGGAGGTTTAATGCCTTTAGCTATGGCTACCTGTATTTGTTTGGCCTCCTTCAATTGTTCGGGAGGCATTAATCCATTTTTTTCAGCGAACGAAATACACTCGGACATATTGTCGGGATTACCGCAATAATTATCACATTCAGCTTGCCCCTTGCATCCGCCCGGACCCACTAAGCCTTTGTCTTTAAATTTCTTGGCCATTTCTATATCTTCTTTCGGCATCAAATTATTTTTCTCGGCAAAAGCCAAACAGGCATCGGAATTTTGCGGCTCATCGCAATATACTTTGCAAGTTGCTTGGTCTTTACAATTCCCTAATTCCTTCACGGGGAATTGAATATCAAATGGATTACTGCTTCTCTGCGCTTGCGCAATCGCTGAACCAGTAATAACGCCCGCGATTATCATCGCTGAAGCTAATATGGAAACACTTACTAGGTAGTAGAAATTCGATTTAATTATTATAAAATGTGATTTCATTTTAAATTATTTATTTTTATTAAATATTGATTTAACTATTGGACTATGCCACTGTAAGTGGCTGATCGAATTTTCACTACCTGGCTTAAAATATTTTTATAATTCATATTTTTATTCGTATGTGCGCATTCGTAGCGCGCTATTCGCATACTTTTATTCAAATGGATTAATTTTATTAGAAAACGGATTGGTTTTGTTATATGGATTTGTATCCTGCACATTTTCCAAAGGATTAGCCCCCGTTGTTGTGTCGCCTAAACTAGGGACGGCGGAGCCCTCAACTACGCCTTCTGTAACGGATTCAGTAATGTCTTGCAATTCATTCACGGCTTGCGTTTCCGGCG
>JBBTYU010000055.1:0-4340 GCA_038061675.1 Patescibacteria group bacterium
GTCTGTAAAGATTATTCTCTTCCGGAAGAAAAAGCTAAATATGTCACTATGCTGGTAGGTGAAGTTTTTTTGGGCTACATAAAACCGGAAGAAGTGGCCCATGAATTAAATACTTTTTTTGACATAGATCTGCAAAAATCAAACTTTATTGAAATAGAACTTAAACAAAAGCTTTTTAATGGATTGAAGGCGGATTTAGATAAAATATATAATCCTTTGCCCGCCGAAGCTTTAGCGAAGGAGGGCGCGGTCAAGGAAGAAGAAGTTTCTCCGACCGTTATTAAGCTAGAGAGCGAAGCTAAACCTATTTCCAATGTTTCGACGATCCCGCTTCAAAAACCGTCGCAAATTATTACTGAAAAAAAGCCGGAAGCAAAATTTTCACCGCTCACAATGGGATCTGTCATTCCGGGCTTGACCCGGAATCCAGAAAAGGAACTAGATTCCCGCTACAGTTTACCCTCGAGCCACATCGGGGGCGGGAATGACAAAGAACCAGTTGAACTAGCCGCTCCGACTGCGGAACCCGCGCCCTTTATAATTCAAACAAAAGTTGAGGCCGTGAAACCGGCAATTCCGCAATTTCCAAAAGAGACCCCGTCTTTGAACTTGAAAGTTGATCCATCTATTATACAAAGAGCTCCAATAATAAAACCAATTTCAGTCCATTTAGAAACCGCGCAACCAATACAAGAAAAAAAATTCCAAATGCCAGTAATAGCCGGGCAAAAGATCTTTGGCGGCGCTCCTGCCGAAAAAGTCCCAGAAAAACCAAAAGTTTTACCAACAATACTACAAGTAACTCAGTCCAAAATTGAAATAAAACCAAAAGAACCAGCCTCACCGACATTAAAACAGATTAGCGAACAAAAAATAACACCGGAACCGGCCAAAGTAGTGCACTATAGCAACTTTAAAACCAACCTTACAAACCTTGGCACTCCGAAACAACCAACGACTAACAACTCGCGATCAACAACTAAAGAGGGCTTTATAAATCTAAATACTTTTACGAAAGTTTCGGGAAACACCGTCGATTTAAGAAAATCAACCGACTAAAACAATTTCTAATTAACCTAATTTCTAAATAATGGCTCAAGCTCCAAAACCCAAAAAAGAAATAGATAACGGCTTTTGGGATTTGTAATTTGGGGTTTGTTTAGGTCAATTAGAGCAATTAGGTCAATTAGAAATTATTAAAGATATGCAATTCCAAGTCCCACAATTTATAGAAACCGAGGACAAAATCATAGGTCCTTTAACCCTGAAACAGTTCGGGTTTCTTGCTGTTGGTTTTGGTATTTCTTTGTTTTTATTTTATTTCTTAAGTTTGCTGCTTTGGATATTTTTAATTATATTTATAAATACAATCACTATTTCTTTCGCTTTTATTAAAATAAATGGCATTCCGTTGCCGCAAATTGCTGTGGCGGCCATAGGTTACTTTTGGAAACCCAAATTTTATCTTTGGAAAAAAAACCCGCTTAGCGGGGCCGCAAAAGTGGAAAAAACCGGTAAGGCAATGGCGATGGAAGAAAAAAAGAATCCCTTAGGCGATATTTGGCAGAAGCTCCTAACTTCAAAAACTCCTATTCCAACCAGAGAAAAAACAACTAATCCCTTTATTTTTAATCAACCTCAAAACCATCAAGAGCAATATGAAGTATTCAGAAAAATAACGGGAGAAAAGGAAATAGCCCGTAGAATTGATTACAAGTAATCAATTTAATTTCTAATTAACCTAATTTCTAATTTCTAAATAATGACCCAAGCCCTAAAACCTAAAAAAGAGTATGATCTAGAAGAGAGGACTGCTAAATTTGGTGAAGAAATTATTAAGTTTTGCAAGGATATGCCCAAAAATGACATTACTAAGCCAATTATTAATCAATTGGTTAAGTGTGGAACTTCAGTTGGGGCAAATTATAGCGAAGCTGATGATGCAGAAAGTAAGGCGGATTTCAGACACAAGATCGGTATTTGTAAAAAAGAATCTAGGGAGTGCAAACACTTTCTTAGAATGTCTGCGGTGGCCACACCAGAAATGAAGGATCAAGCAAGAATATTGTGGGGTGAAGCTAAAGAAATAAATCTCATTTTCAATTCAATTTATAATAAAGTTAAGTAATTACTAATAATTAAGATTTGGGATTTATTTAGGTCAATTAGGGCAATTAGATCAATTAGAAATTTTGATATTTACACTTTACATTTTATACTATCAATATCATGGCAAACCTACAAGAAACACAATCACCCTCCCTCGCAACCCAAGAATTTGTAAATATAGAGTCCATTGAAAATGGGATAATTAGGCTGAAAGGCGGGACTTATAGAAAAATACTTATAGTTTCCGGAATGAATTTTGATCTAAAATCTGCCGAAGAGCAGGAAATGATAATTTTTTCCTTTCAGGGTTTTTTAAATTCCCTGGATTTCTCAATTCAGTTTTTTATCCATTCAAGAAAATTAAATATAGAAAATTATCTTACGATGGTAAAAGGACGCGAGAATCAAGAAACTAATGAGCTTTTAAAAAATCAGATTTTTGAATACGGCGAGTTTGTTAAATCATTTGTAGCCCAAAATGCCATAATGTCCAAGAATTTTTTTGTAGTCGTTCCTTTTGATCCGGTAAGGATATCCGAGGCCGGCGGTAAATTAAAAAATAAAATTTTTGGTCTATTTGGAAGCAAAGAGCCGGAAGGATCTCAAAAACAAACCGAACAGGAATATTTAGAACAGCTGGATCAAAGAGTAAATGGGGTAGTGGACGGCCTTAATCAAATCGGGCTAAGAACTGTGCCGCTAAACGACGCTGAACTTTCCGAACTTTTTTTTAATATCTATAATCCGAGCACAATTGAAAAGAAGGGCTAACTAAAACAATTTCTAATTACTAATTTCTAAATAATGACCCAAACTCCAAAACCCAAACAAATCCCCCTTCATCCCTCTTTTCAAAGGGGGAAAGAGGGGAATTGGGATTTGTTTAGGTCAATTAGAGCAATTAGGTTAATTAGAAATTTATATCAAATATAAGAACAATAGAAAATAATAAAAAAATGGAGAATAATACCAACAAAAATATTGTGGACCGGATTGCTCCAGCTGCCATTGAAGTAAATTCTAATTTTTTAAAATTAGGAGACAAGCTGGTTAAGACGCTTTTTATTTTTTCCTATCCTCGCTTTCTTTCCACCGGCTGGTTTTCTGCTGTTATAAATATGCCCGATCTTATAGATATTTCTATATTCGTCCATCCGGTTGAAACCGGTTCGGCCTTGAAAAAATTAAGAAAAAAAGCCGCGCAAGTAGAATCACAACTGTCCGAAAAACAGGAAAAGGGAATAGTGCGCGATCCATTGCTGGAAACCGCCTTTCAAGACATTGAAAGCCTAAGAGACTCTCTTCAGCAAGCCAGAGAACATCTTTTTAATGTCGGCGTCTATATCACTATCTACGCGGAAAAAATAGAAGAACTAACTAAATTAGAAGACCGGATAATAAATTTGCTGGAAAGCCGAATGGTCTATGTGAAGCCGTCTCTATTCCAACAAATTGAGGGCTTCAATTCTTCAATCCCGCTTTGCCAAGATAAGCTGGGTATTTATAGCCCGCTTAATTCCGGACCGCTTTCATCTTTCTTTCCATTTACTTCAGCCGATCTTACTTCTGAAAACGGAATTCTGTATGGCATCAATGAAAGCAATAATACTCTGATTATTTTTGACAGGTTTTCTTTGGAAAATGCCAATATGGTAATTTTTGCTAAATCCGGAGGCGGAAAGTCCTATGCTACAAAACTGGAAGCTCTTAGGCTTCTTATGATGGGGGTGGATGTTTTGATCATAGATCCGGAAAATGAATACGAAGCTTTAGCCTCTTCAATTGGCGGAAGCTACTTCAAAATATCCCTAGCCTCCCAAAATCATATCAACCCGCTTGGACTTCCAATAATGCCAAAAGACGAAGACCCAAGCGATGTTTTAAGATCCCATATTGTTAACCTAGCCGGACTTTTAAAGCTTATGATGGGCGCTCTTAACCCAGAAGAAGACGCTATTTTAGATCGGGCGCTGACCGAAACTTATGCCTCCCGCGACATCAGCATCAATTCCGACTGGAAAGGTAAAATGGCCCCGTTGATGGGCGATCTTTATACGGTTTTGCAAAACATGCAAGGCGCCCAAAACTTGGCCGTGCGTTTGGAAAAATATGTTAAGGGCACTTTCTCGGGTTTCTTGAATCAACCCACCAACGTCACCCTCAACAATAGTCTGGTGGTTTTCTCCATACGCGATTTGGAACCGGAACTGCGCCCCATCGCCATGTATATT
>JBBTYU010000056.1:0-7192 GCA_038061675.1 Patescibacteria group bacterium
TTGAGTGGTAAAAAAATAAAAGCGAGCCCGAAGTACGGGCCCTTTCAGAAAGAATTATTGGAAGATTTTGAGATAGAAGAGGTTATTTGTTTTGATGATTAAAGCTCCCAAATTTTAACTTTTCCTGCCTGCCGGCAGGCAGGGATTTTTGACTTTTAAATTACTATTGTATATAATTTCTATCTATATGATTAAAACAAACGAAACAAATATCAAAGAACTAGAGTCTGAAAAAGAAGCCCCTATTGATACCGCTAAATTGCCGGTACTTGAAGAAATGATGAGGGTGGGTCTTTTTATGGGACATAAAAAATCTAGTACTCACCCAAGAATGAAACCATATATTCATACCACGAGAAATGCTATGGAAATAATTGATATGGATATGACCTTAGATGCTTTAGAAAAAGCTTTGGAATTTATTAAATCAAAAATAATTAAGGGCGGTTTTATTATGATGGTCGGCACTACTCCGGTAGCTAAAGAGACTGTTAAGGAATATGCGGAGAAAATGGGTTTTCCTTATGTTGTTGAAAGGTGGTTGGGCGGTACATTAACCAATTTCAAAACTCTTTCAAAGAGAGTTGCTTATTTTAAAAAATTAAAAGACGACAAAGCTTCCGGTAAATTAGAAAAATATACCAAGAAAGAGAGATTGGATATTGATAGGGAAATAGTCAAATTAAATACTAAGTTTAGCGGTACAGAAAATATGTCCATTTTGCCGCAGGCTATGTTTATTGTTGACGCAACCCATAATATGATTGCCGTTAGAGAAGGCAAAAAAATGGGAATTCCGGTAATTGCTATGATGAATACCGACCTTAATCCGGAAATTGTTGAATTTCCAATTCCTTGCAATGACCGCACCAAAGAGGGAATTAAATGGGTAATGGAAAAGTTGGCCGTTGCCGTTGCTGAAGCTAAAAGCGCCATTCCTGAAGTTAAAACCGTTTCTAATCCCGAAGTCAAAAGTGTTCCTAAGAATTAATATTCTCTAAATATGTTTGATGCCGATGATGTTAAAAAGTTAAGAGAAATAACTGGCGCCGGTATAATGGAATGTAAAAGAGCATTGCAGGACGCTAAGGGAGATGTTAAGGATGCGCAAAATATAATAGCTGAAAAGGGATTGTTGAAAGCTGATAAAAAATCTGATAGAAAGACTGGTTCGGGAGTTTTAGAGTCTTATATTCATAATGGCCGTGTTGGCGTGCTTTTGGAATTACGTTGTGAAACGGATTTCGTAGCTAGGACAGAGGACTTTAAAAATTTAGCTCATGATTTGGCTATGCATATTGCTGCTATGAATCCGGAAAATGTTGAAGCCCTTTTGGCTCAGCCATTTGTTAAGGATCCGTCAAAAAATATAAGCGACGTGATAAAGCAGGTAATTGGCAAGATCGGGGAAAATATGGTGGTTGAAAGGTTTATGAGATACGAGCTATAAGTAATTTGTAAGTCAAATCTATGTATAGTTTCACCCTTCAGTTTTTAATTATGGCCAGCCTAGCCGCCATAATTTATTTAGTGGCCAGAACAATTCCGAGGATCGATGAAAATGTTGTTTTAGGCCACCCCAAAAAATCTTTCTTAGAAAATTTTTTTTCCAAGCTGCCACTTGAGAAAATTGATCTAATGTTCGATAATCTATTAGAAAAGATATTGAGGAAGTTTAAGATAGTTGTTATGAAGGTAGATAATACCTTAACCAGAAGACTTAGCAATTTTAAGTCGGCGATTGTTAGCGAAAAAGATTCACGACCCAATATCTTTGAGAATTCTAATTCTGGCCGTGAGGATATTAAATAAAAAGCGGGAATAGTAGATAGTAACTCTACGCGCCTGTATAATAATATATAGGCGACGAGATGATAAAATCGGGCAGGTAGCGAAGCGGTCAAACGCGACGCGCTGTAGACGCGTTGGCTTTATGCCTTCGGGGGTTCGAATCCCTCCCTGCCCACACAGAATAGGAGTTAGAAGTTAGCGACTAGCGACTAATTAGAGATCATTTATCTAGTTGCTAGCTACTAGTGGCTAATTGCTATTCGCGCCACCTTAGCTCAGCGGTAGAGCAACACTTTTGTAAAGTGAAGGTCCCCGGTTCAAGTCCGGGAGGTGGCTCATAGTATGTTTTATATCCGCATTGGAAGGGGAAAATTAGTGTATCTTAATGTGGTTACATTACCAATCATGGTATGATATATAATATGATTGGAAAAGATAAACTGACCCATTTGTATGTTAAAAAGAAAAAATCTATGCAAGAAATTGCGGTTTTTTGTGATTGTTCTTTGCATAAAATTCAGTATTGGATAAATAAATACAATATTAAAACCCGCTCGATCAGCGAAGCTGTTTATTTAAAAAATAATCCCAACGGCGATCCGTTTGTTTTTAAAAAACCAAAAACCCTGGAAGAAGCAAAGCTATATGGACTGGGAGTTGGTTTATATTGGGGCGAGGGCACAAAGGCCGATAAGGGATCCGTGAGATTGGGAAATACTGATCCGGAACTAATAAAAAATTTTATTAATTTTCTTATGGATATTTTTTCCGTTAAAAAAGAAGACATGAAGTTCGGCCTGCAGTTATTTACCGATATTAATAAACAAGAAGCTATGGACTTTTGGGTAAAAAGCCTTAAAATTAAACATAGTCAATTTTATAATGTTATAACAACTAAATCTCGGTCTATTGGCACCTACAGAAAGAAAAGCAAATATGGCGTTTTAACTGTTTATTACCATAATAAAAAACTGAGAGATTTAATTGTTGGTTTATTGCCGATGTAGCTCAGAGGTAGAGCAACTCCATGGTAGGCCATTAGGCCCCTGCCCACTCAGATGGAAACGTTTGAGTGAATCCTGAATAACGGTTAAAGTCCCGATATGGGATAAGACCGTAGCAAGTATTGAGGCAAAACTCAAAACAGGCTCGAACGACTGACAAGGGCTCCTGTTAAATGGAGAAGATACAGTCTAATCCTTTAATAATCTGTTATTTGATGGAGAAATAAAGGTGTAAATGAAGGAGTAGGTCGTGAGTTCAATTCTCACCATCGGCTCAGTATTGCTAATAATATGTTTTTGTCTTATAATCTCATTATTGTTTGTAAATTATAAATTCTAAATTGTAAATTTATTTATTATGGCGCAAGGAAAATTTGGGGAACGTATAATAAAATTAAGATGTGTCACCTGTAAGGAGATCAATTATTATACGCGTAAAAATAAAAAATTAGTTGAAAGAAAAATTGAGCTTAAAAAGTTTTGCAATAGATGCAGAAAGCATCAGGTGCATAAAGAAATTAAAAAGTAATTTTAAAGATCTCCGCAATGCGGAGATTTTTAATTATAGTATGAGTTTTGATTTGTGGTGGCCCGCCACGACGGGGTCGGGCGCCGCTGAAAGTGAGCCTCGCCAAGGGCGGAAGCCTCGCAAAATTTTTCTTTTAGAAAAATATTTGCGGGGGCAGAGGGACTTGAACCCCCAGTCGCGGTTTTGGAGACCGCTGGTTTGCCATTAACCGATGCCCCCTGTGGTGTAAATTTTAATTATAACCTTTACATTTTTTAAATTCAATAAAAATTTCATCGCAAATTATTTTTGCCTATTGCATTATATTTTAATAGGGCATTATAATGAAACTATAAGTAGATCTTCGAAAACTGAATACTGTAAAAATTTAGAGGAGGTAACCGTATGGAAAAGAAAAAGAAAGAGAAGCTGGCCCAGGAAGAAGTTAAAGAAATCAAGGGTCAATCCGACCAATCCCTTCAGGGAGAGGTAAGCAAAGCTGTCAGCAGAAAGATGAATAATCTGCTCGGCACTGTAAAATTGGGGCTATGTGGATTACCCACAAAGACCAGTCCGGAAAAGCCTTTTGTGATAAAAGGCGCGGCCTCGCTAATAGCGATTAATTGTCCTTATTTCGGTTCTTTGACCGAAGAAGAGCATGAGCAAGACATCGTTAAAAATTCGCTTCGGGTAGCCGAAGCGACAAAATGCGGTGCCATTGTTATAAGCGATCTGCTTTATCTGATCACGCAGGGGTGGGGCAAGCTCCGTCCTTATCTGACGCGCGTTTCGGGAGCCAAAATGAATCCCCAAGAAGTTGAGGGGGATTATCCTGAGAGTGTGCGTAAAGATGAGCGTTACGAGTCCGTGGAAAAACGTCTTGAAAAAGGCGAGCCCGTATTCGTTTCGCCTGCGCAAAGGCTGGGACAGATCTTCAAAATCATCCGCAAAGCATTTGTTGATGAAAAGGGAAAGCCCATTTACAGCGGTCCAGTGTATGTTACGCTCGGCCGGCTGGAAGATGAGGCGATTGCCTATTTCACGAACGAGTGGGTAAGGATACGCTTCTTTAGGTCTCGCGCCTACGCGGACAAAAAGATAGCGGTGCTGAAATTACAGCTGAAAAAGTCCAAATCCAAAGAGCTTGAGGATGAACTGGATAATTGGCTGATGTGGCGGGATGTGTGGCTTCTTATGAAGAACATCTCGGATGAATCAACCAATCAAGCCAGGGAAATGATCACGGGTTTCTTTGTGAGAAAGATTGAAGAAACGATTCCGAATGCTAAAGTTATCGGCACCGGAAATACTTTCTACAAAGTTGCTGTCAACTCCAGGCTGGTTATGGTTACAGGGGACAAGGACAGGGTGAATATTCAGGGGAACTTAGCCAAGACCATTAAGGAAAAGTCCTTAAGTTTCGGCAAGGGACGCAGTCCCGATAAGCTTCCCGACTTGATCCTTGGAATGGGACCTAATCCGTTCTTTGAAGCGCGCCTCAATACTTATCAGGCATCTTCCGATCCGGCTGACAAACAAATCAGCATGATCACGCAGCTGCCGATGTGCATTGACGCCTTCAGATACCGGAGCATCATTCGGGACAGTAATGTTCTGAAAGACATGATCACGCGTGTCGGACAAAAAAGCGGTTTCGAGTCCGGCATGGTTATGTTTAGCTGGTATCCGGGTCTGGTTCAGCCTCTCGTGGATTTCTATGGCAGCAGACTCTTGAACAATAAAGACATCTTCAAAGATGCCAAGAGTCTGGAAGCTATGATCCGCGGCACAAAAGAAGAAAACTTGCTGATGTATTTTAGGCTTAAGGGAGACGAGCATTGCGGAGCAGGTGAAGTGGTAATGCATCGCTGCCCTGGCAATTCCAAATTGCCGCTTAAATATAATTGGCAGGTTGAGGAAGAGTTCCTGATGAGTGCGCAAGCTCCGTTGATCGCTACATGGGATAACGGGGATACGACCAATGGGCAGAACTGGAATTACGGGACTGATTACGAAGGCGCCAATCGCGAACTTCCCAGCGAGCTCTTGGAGAAACTGAATGGGATTACATCGGACGTTACCTTAACCGCAACCGAGAAGATGAACAAGATGACAAGGGTTGTGCTTGAGGGAAATATCCGTATGGGAATTCATTCCCCGGACTTACAGACCAAGGAATATATCAAGTCCATGAAGCCCTACGCCAAGAATCTTGTTGAGATTCTGCGGTTGAAAAAGAAGACCGGCATTTGTTTTGACGGCTCTCTTTCGACGATACTCTATATTATGGGTAACCATTGCACAAATACCTATAAAAAGAAAAACGTACCGGTTGTATCGGACGCCTTGCAGATCATCGAGGGTTTGAAAAAACAGCTGGCGTATTATTTAATGAAGCATCCGGTTGAAGGCCTGACTTCAGAAGACGTTGAGAAAGAACTCGGTGCTCCCCGGAACGGTTATCTGGGCGAGGCGCGTGGCTCAATGGGTGTTGGTGGAAATAAGAGCTACGCGATCATGCTGAAGCATAAACAGGGAGATGCGAACGCCGCTCAGAAACGCAGCCAGAGAAGGTCTGTGAAGGGCAACGAAGTTGGCTTGGCCATCGTTAACCTTCATGGCGACAGACACGTAGTTGAGATCAGGGTCAGCCGTGACTTAGTCGACATCGAAGCCGGCTGCAGTCTTGGTACCGGAGTTTTCGGTGCCGATATCGACGGCTCTGATCAGGACGTCTGTTCTGTGGCATGCGGTCTGCCTGTTGGCGGGCTCAAGTGCGGGCCTGTAAGGTTCATTCTTCTGGATGAAGAAACAATGCGGAATTATGCGGAGAAGCCCTTCAAGATTGAAAGCGAGAAGGTCTTCAAAAATGCATTGAAGTAAAAATGCATGGTATTAAAGGGGGTTGCGAAAGCAACCCCCTTTTTCTTTTTATGGTGATATAATTATATTTATGAACACCAACGAAGAACTTATAGCGCTTCTTAAGAAAGACGGATATTTAAAAAATCCAATAATCATAGAAGCTTTTAAAAATGTAGACAGGAAAGACTTTGTTTTGGAAGCATTTAAAGACAAAGCTTATTTAAATGAACCGCTTCTTATCGGTAATGGGCAAACTATCTCACAGCCCTTGGTTGTGGCTTTTATGCTGGAACTTTTAGATCTGAAAATGGGGGAACGTGTTTTGGAAGTCGGCACCGGTTCCGGCTGGAAGACTGCTTTGATGGCTTATATTTTGACTCATTTGAAACGAGAGATAGAGCAAAAAGCGGAATTTTCCGGAAACGAAGATAAAACACATAAAGAAATTATTACTCAGAATGAACTGACCTCAATTTCGTATTCAGTCATTTCAGTTGAAAGAATTGAAGAGCTCCAAAAATTTGCGAAAGAAAATTTGGCAAAGTATGAGTTTGAAAAACAGGGAATCGTCAGATTAGTTTTGGGCGATGGATCTTTAGGTTGCAAGGAATTTGAGCCTTATGACAAAATAATTGCCGCCGCCTCAGCTGATGAAATCCCTACTGCTTGGCTGGAACAATTGAAAATCGGCGGAAAAATTATCGCGCCAATCAAAAATAGCATTGTTGCAGTAGAAAAGAAATCAAAAGATACCTACGACAAGAAAGAATATTTTGGTTTTAGTTTTGTGCCGTTGATTAAGGATTGATTTTTTTAAATTGACAGCTTCCGTCATTGCGAGATCGCCAACGAGCGACCGCGGCAATCTCATAACAAATAGATTGCTTCGGTGGCACTCGCAATGACAACGATAACATGTTTTGTAATTCATAGTTATTTAATATTTCAATAGCCATAAATAGGCTATTGTCATGTCAAATCATTTAACTATGACACCGAAAGCCTCTTAATTGGTCGGTTATAA
>JBBTYU010000057.1:0-2138 GCA_038061675.1 Patescibacteria group bacterium
TTATTTATAAAGAAGTTGGTTAAGATGCCGGTAAAATCTAAAAACATTCCCACAAAGAGAAGGCTGAAATTTATTAATAAGGCGGCGATTATCAGTTTAGGGAGAGCTTTTTTTGCCGTGAATTCTCCCATTCTAAGGATCGTGCTGAAGGCTATGATAAGAATTAATAGCACAAAGCCGAGATTGGTAATGTCTCTAGCGATTGGCCATCCTACTCGCACCGCGGGATTTTGTAATATCGCGGAGTTTAAATTCAGGGCCCAATCAAAAACCCATCCGCCTATCATCAAAATTGACGCGAAAATAGTGGAAAGGATATATAAAACAATGGTAATGCCCCAAGAAAAGATATCAATGATTGATTTTCCGGCTAAGTTTGCTACGGTGCCAAGGACGCCTTGGGCGTAAGATGTATTAACGGCCACAAAAAAACCAAAAACACAAAATATTAATCCTAGTGATTTCAATATTTTTGTTTTATTGTATTTTTTTATCGTATTGTTCATTATATTATTTCTTTGAAAACGAGATTATTTAATTAACGAATTATGAGTTAACGAGTTGTGAATTCTTTATCTTTTCTCTTTTTTTCTAAATAGACAATAAATCCTCCAATTTGATTTGATAGATCTTCTAAGTCTTTATTTGTCTTATCAAATTCTTGTTGGGTGATGTAATTAACCGCTAAAGCAATATAAAGCTGGTTCCTTGTTTCTCCCGCCGAGCCCTTGGCGATTCTTAGAAATCTAATTAATTCATTATTATTGTTTTTCTCAAATCCCTCAACAATATTTGAACTAACCGAAACAACTGCTCGTCGAATTTGATCTCTTAGACCGAAATCCCTGGAAAATTCTTTTTTAGCTGTTAAATCATAAATATCTTTAGTGATTTTCAAACTTAACTTCCATATTTCCAAATCTTCAAATTTTGTTATTTTCATAATCCGTTAATCCGTTAATTCATAACTCGTTAATCCGTTAATTATTCAGCGACAACCGGCGGCTTTGAAGCCTCAACGCAAGCACTTTCTAACTCATCGGTAAAGTCGCCATTAGCTTTAGCGACAGTAAGACGAAGCGTTTCTTCGCTTCTGGCAATGGAATCGGATTCTTTATTGGCGGCGTCTAGATCTAAGATTTTTTTATCCTTTAGGTCTTGATAACCCGCAAGCAAGCTAAGGCTCGCATATTGTTCGGCTTGGCCGCTAGGATCTGATGGATTGGCAGGATACACAGAGTTTTGCATTTCTATCTTAACCTCGTTCATATCATTGACATTGTTTTCTATGCCTTCTTTTTGTTCGTTTAGGGTATTGAGATAGTTTTGAAAGTTGCCAAGGGTAGCGGCCGCTAATGCTTTTTGGTCAGTTGTGGCTGGCGCCAGACAGGTGCTGATTATTGTCAATTTTTTATCAATATCGCTTCCTTGGTCAATGAGGTCAATAAGAGCCTGCACTTTATTCAAGGAAGAAGTTTTAACTTCCAAAACAGTCTGTATTTCATCTAAATACATAGTCCTAGTATTATTAAAGGTCATAGCGTCTAATGAACTGAAAGCCTTTCTAACGGCCACATCCCACTCGGTTTTTTGATCGCCAGCTTCAGGATATAGAACGCCCATAAGACCCTTCATTCCTAATTGAGTATAGTGGCTGATAATAGCATCCAATAAAGTACCAACATAGCCAGCTATATCATCAGCGCTAAGAATGGCATCTTTTGAAGTTTTGGAACTGGCTATGCCAAAAACTTCGGAAGCAATAAAGTTTCCGGGTGTTTTAATTTTACAGTTGCAACCTGGTATTCCCTGTGTGCATTTAAAATTTTCTATTCTAGTCCAAATGACCTGTCCGGTTGTGTTTCCTTGTTCTCCCGGGAGAATACCAACGCAATATGGGTCCCCTTCTTTGCAAGGCTTATTTTTGGGTAGAAATTCTGGGGTGCAAGTTTCCGTAGCGGTAAAGCCCATATTAATTGTCTGGCTAAGATTTTCCGCTTGTACGGCTTGAGCTAGGGTTTTTTCTTTTAAACTTTCGGCCATAATAGTAGCCCCCCAAATATTATTTTGCGGTTCCCAGATGGCGGCATATTTTATCCAGCGCCCTTTGCCGCTTTGTTTAAATTCATCATCAAAAT
>JBBTYU010000058.1:0-1554 GCA_038061675.1 Patescibacteria group bacterium
TTTAAACTAATTAATAATAATACAAATACTGTGAATACTGTCAAAATTGATTTTAGCAAGGATATTGAAAAAGGAGTCGGTGGGTCTTGCCGAGTAACAGCAATTCGGGCGCAGATATATTGGACGGTAATCAATTTTGATAAAAGTATCAGGAGCGTAATTATTTCGGTGGAAGGCGAAACCGAAACAGCTTTGCAGCCCTGAGCAAGAATTAACGAATTAATAAGTTAACGGATTAACGAATTATGAACACACAAAAAATCGCAATAATAGGATATGGCGAATTAGGAAAAGCTATCCATAAATTGTTAAAAAACAAATCTGATTTAATTGTTGATATTTGGGATAAAAAATATCACGAAAGTAAATTAAGCGGAGTTATTTCTTCGGCAAATATTATTTTTATTTGCGTTCCTTCTTGGTGTGTTCGGGGAGCCTTAGAAAGTATTAAAAAATATTTATCCAAAAAAGCTTTGGTTGTTTGTTTGGCAAAGGGAATTGAACCTGCCCCGCATAGCGGGGGCAAGGATAAAACTTTGAAAACCATGGACGTGGTCTTACAAGATGAATTGCCGGTTGATCAGCCATTTTCTATTTTGAGCGGGTCAATGCTTGCCGAGGAATTAATGGCCGATAAAAACGGCTTTGCCGTAGTTGCTTCAAAAAATAAGAAAGATTTTTTTATTATTTCCGATGTTTTTAATAAAACAAATTTAAAAGTTAAATACTCAAAAGATTTAAGAGGCATAGCCTTGTGCGGAGTTTTGAAAAATATTTATGCTTTGGGGCTGGGCATTATTGATGGTTTGGAATTGGGTGGTAATAGTAAAGGAAAATTTTTAGCTATGGCAATAATCGAAATGATAGAAATAGTGAAATATTTGGGCGGAAATGATAAAACCGTTTTGAGCGTTGCCGGAATAGGCGATTTAATTGCTACCGGTTTTAGTAAATATTCACGCAATAGAGAGGCGGGCGAGGAATTGGCCAAAACCGGAATCTGTTGTTTGGAGAGTGAGGGATTTAAGTCGGTTAATTCAATGGCAAAATTACTTGGCAAAAAAGCCGATAAATTGCCATTTTTTAATATCTTAAAATCAATTATCTTGGAAAATCAAAAACCGAAGGATGTTTTTTCCGCCAGAGGCGGATCTTTCTTTGGAGAAAAAAATATTTTATGATATTCACTCTTATGGATTTGAATTTTATAACTATACCTCTTATTCGCGCGAATAAGAGGTATAAGAGTAGTAGGTAAAAATGTGCAAGATATTTAAAACTTTTAATTTAAAACTAGCCGAAATATTAAAAAACGGCGGTATTGGCGTTATTCCAACCGATACCATATATGGAATAGTCGGTTCGGCGCTGAATAAAAAAACGGTAGAAAGAATCTATAAGCTTCGCAGAAGAAATTTGAAAAAGCCGATGATTGTTTTGATCGGTTCAATAAACGACTTAAAGTTATTTGGAATTAAAACAAATCTAAAAATTAAAAGAATTTTATCTAAAATTTGGCCGAATAAAGTTAGCGTGATCTTACCGTGTAAAGAT
>JBBTYU010000059.1:0-17622 GCA_038061675.1 Patescibacteria group bacterium
TTGTAGCTGTTTC
Organism: Patescibacteria group bacterium; assembly: GCA_038061675.1. Taxonomy (GTDB): domain Bacteria; phylum Patescibacteriota; class Minisyncoccia; order UBA6257; family 02-FULL-45-10c; genus JAHILT01. The sequence goes on from JBBTYU010000059.1 coordinate 14, forward strand.
GGAACCTACTATGCAAGGAATGCCTAATTCTCTAGAAACAATAGCGGCATGGCTAGTGCGCCCTCCTTTATCAGTAACGATTGCAGAAGCGATCTTCATAATCGGCTCCCAATCCGGATCGGTCATTTCCGTCACCAGCACTTCGCCTTTTTTAAATTGAATGATATTTTTTGCGTCTTTAATGATATTCACTTTTCCAAAACCAATTTTCTTGCCCACGGCAATTCCTTCCAGTAATAGTTTCCCCGGCTTGTTTAATTTGAATTCTTCGTAAACATTTCCGCTTTTAGAAGAAAAAATTGTTTCTGGCCTGGCTTGCACTATAAATAATTCTCCAGTTTTTCCATCTTTAGCCCACTCCATATCCATGGCCTGATATTTTCCTTTTTTCGCGGAAAAATGCTTTTCAATTTTCACCGCCCAATCAGCGTATTTCAAAACTTCTTTTTTAGTTAAAGAAAACTTTTCTATATCTTTTTTATCAACTTTCACAACCTTCGTTCCCTTGCTGGCATAAATCATTTTAATATCCTTTTTGCCCATATCTTGCGCAATAATTGATTCAAAGCCCTTTTCAAAAGTTGGCTTAAAAACAATGAATTCGTCCGGAATTACCTTTCCCTGAACAATCAATTCACCCAAGCCATAAATGCTGTTTATTACAACAACTTTATTAAAACCGGATTCCGTATCCAGAGTAAAAATAACTCCGCTGCTAGCCATATCAGCGCGAACCATTTTTTGAACACCCACGGAAAGCGCGGTATCAAAATGAGAGAAACCTTTATCTGCCCTGTATGAGATAGCCCTGTCTGTAAAAAGCGAAGCTATGCATTTTTTCGTAGACTCCAAAAGCATCTTGTCGCCAGAAACGTTTAAATAAGTTTCCTGCTGTCCGGCAAATGAAGCATCCGGCAAATCCTCGGCGGTGGCAGAAGACCTTACCGCCACATCAACTTTTTTTCCATACATTTTTTCCAACTCGCGATAATTAGACAAAATAACTTCTTTTAAATCATCCGGGAAGGTTGCCGCCATAACTGCCTTTCGGCAAAGATCGCCTCTTTTCTGCAAATTTCTGATATCGTGCGTATTGAGATCAGACAAAATTTCCCTGATTTTTTTATCCAAACCGGTTTTATCAAAAAAATATCTGTAAGCAAATGCCGTCAAAGCAAAACCGTTGGGAATGTTTACGCCAAGCGGCATTAAATTGGAAAACATTTCTCCAAGAGCGGCATTTTTTCCTCCGGCTAAGGGTACGTCTTTAATTTCTAAATCCTTAAACCATAGAACTAATTGTTTTTCTTTTTCCATATTTATATAAATCAACGAATAACGAATTTGTACGAATTTACGAACGCCTACCGCATGGCCGCCCAGATGCGTGTCTCGCTCTGGAGGCGCGCTCTCCGTTCGCGCGATTTAGCGAAGCGATTGTCGCGCTTTCTGCGCGCCTCTGTCTGTGAGACTGCCAGCTGGGCGGGCAGGCGGTAGACACGCCTTATTCATTATTCGTTGGTATTAATTGCAATAATTATATCCGACACATTAGAACCGGTATCGCCTGTTTTTAAGTAATCTCCGGTTTTGGCAAAAAAATCATAGGAATTATTCTCTTTCAAATATTTTTCTATATCTAAATTATGTTTTTTTGCCATTTCTTTCGTAATTATATCACATATTCCCCCCGCATTTTCGGAGTTATCTCTTCCGTCTGAAGCCACTGAAATTAACAATTGATTATCTTTTATATATCTTAAACCTGAAAGAGAAAGCTCCTGATTTCTGCCACCCTTTCCCCTGCCTTCTATTTTTACTGTCGTCTCTCCGCCGTATAACAAAACTGTTCCTAATTTTTCTTTTGATAATTCATCAATAATCTCTTTAGCTACTTTCCTAGCCTCCCCCGACAAATTATTTTTGCAAATTCTCGGCATATAGCCAAATTCTAAAGATTTTTCCGACATAGCATCTAAAGCGGTTTGATTGGAAATAAATAAAATATTCCTTACCCGTTCAAAATACTTATCGTCCTTTGGCGTTTCAATAAGATTTAAGGGGGGGAGTCCGATTTTTTTATATATTTTATATTTTTCTAAAACATTCTTGGCTTGCTCCAAGGTAGTAGTGTCTTTTACAGTCGGGCCGGAAGCGACAAATTCAAGGTTGTCGCCTACGACATCGGAAAAAATCAACGAAACCACTCTTGCCGGATAAGCGTATTTTGCCAGAAACCCTCCTCTAGCCATAGATAAATGTTTTCTGACGGTATTGGTTTCGTAAATATCCGCGCCGGAATGAATTAAGCCATCAACAACTGCCGACTCTTCAATACAAGTAAAATTTTTTGGCTGACACAAGAGAGCCGAACCGCCGCCGGAGATCACAAAAATGACCAGATCCTTCTCGGTGAGTTTTGAAAGCAGTTCAATAATTTTTTTAGTCGCGTCAATATTACGAGGCGACATAAAAGGATGATCGCCGGTATAAGTTTTTATTTTTTTAAGCTCGCCTTCATGCACATCCAAGACAATCCCGCCGGTCAATCTTTTTCCCAGTTTTTTTTCTAAAACTTCCCCGGCTTCCAATGAGCACTTGCCGATTCCCACAACCATAATTTTCTCGGCATTTTTTAAAGAAAAAGTGTGGTTATAAAGTAATAGTTTGCCCTTCTCTATTTTTACGGCATTAGAGATGGCCTTTTTTGTATCTATAGCTTCCAAACCGGCTTCAACTATTTTAAGAAGTTTTTTTCTCCCCTCGGAAACCGCTAATTTTCTAAAATTCTTTATTTTCATGCCAATGTTGTTTAAATTTGTAAGTGAAGCTCAGTGCTGAACGAAATAAATTTATATACAACATTGAGCACCCTGTTAAATACTGCTCCGCAGTAATCCGTCAATGACGGATTATTTAACAGGGTTAAAGGTTTACTAACTAAACTTTGTGCGTCCTTCGGACTTCAAAGTTTACAGTAATCCCTTTAATATTATCACATTTAGATAAATTAAAATTTACCCTGTTAAATAATTTCGCTTTAACGAAATTCCCGCAAAAGCGGGATTTAACAGGGTGAAAATATAAATGCCCGCGCGATTTTAATCGTGCGGGCATTTTATTCCTTCCTAGTGGCAAAGTTGTTCCAAAACTTCAAAATGCCACCTTGCCTTTTTCTTTTCGTCTGCGGTTCCGCATTTTTCTATTACTGCCATAGCCTTTTTAGCGCCAATGAGCATAAACTGCGGATTCCAGAACCCTCTGTCTATCCCCCTGCTTATCCACCACCAATGACAGGAATTTGTTATTTTTAAGCACGGGTGTATCGCTTCCTGACAATTCCAATATTTTAGAGCCATATAAACTAGGTCCCAAAGTATGAGCTGATGGCCGTTATATTTAGATTTCCACAAAGGAAAAGGATCATTGCGATATAAGTCATCATAACTGGTTGACCAGCTGCAATCCCTTATCTCGCTGTTTTCCCTGTGCGGAAACATTTTCAAAAGCTCTTCGAATCTTGAAACAACCTTCCCGCCTCCCCAATTTTGTATCAAGGGAAACAGAAAAGATTCGGAAAGCCCCGGAACATGATGCCCGAAAGTTTCGGCATCCATTGCGATTACCAAATAGCTCGGTTTATCGCCGGTCCAGTTAAAAAATTCGTTCTCTATCTTTTCAGAGAATTCCCAAAAGTTTATGTGGTTGTCCCACACATATTTGCTCCAATGGGAAGATCTTAAAAAAACAGAATAGCCATGATAGCTGAAGATGTGATCAAATGGAATTTTATCCGGAAACACAGCCACATCTTCAATTACTGTCCAATTAAAACCGAGCTTATTCAAAAGATGCAAAGATTTTTTGCTAAAAGCCATTTCCGGGAAAAAGAAGCCTTTTGAGTTGGCTATAATTCCCATAAATTTCTTTTTACAAAAATCTTCAGCAATCTGAATACCGGCGGCTTTTATCGGAATAAGCGGGATTATCGGATGATAAGCCGCTGTGCCAACAAGCTCAATAAGATTGTTTTCAACGCAATATTTAATATCATCCAAAACATCATCATAGCCGTGTTTTTTAAGCAGCTCCAAAAGCGAATAATTTATATTCGCGGTAAAGGCAAACCCACAGCCGGAATTTCTCACGAAGTGAAAAATGGGCCGATAGCACTGCTCTACTATTTTTTGAAGCACGTGAGGAAATTGCCAATATGGCTGGAAAAAATGCAGCAAAACTCCCATGCGGATATTTTTCATAACCCTGCCTCCTTGAGCGAACATTCTCATAGAATGTTTTGACCCTATATTTTTTTATAAAACTTCTACCACTAGTCTACCCCCGCACCAAATTGAAAACAAGCATAAAAAAGCCCCCCGCGGTGCGGGGGGGGGCTCTATATTTTTTAAGATTCTATAATGATGTCATCAAATATAACCGGAATTAATTTCTTAAATTCCGCCAAAAGAGGCACCGCCACTTCCCTCATTTGAGGATGCGCTTTTTTTGAACAGCGTAATTTGAAAAAATGCCGCCATTCTCTCAAGTTAAAAGTAATAACGATTTCGGTTTTAAGAGAGTTGGGAAGAACTGAACGCGCCTCTTGAGGAGTGGCGCCGAGCCTTCTTAATTCATTATAAGCCCTTTCAGAATCCTCCATTGCATACTTCCAAATTAAATATTTGGAATAATTGTTATTCCAAAAACAAGGCTCAATAACAACGATATCTCCAGTCTTGCCATAGTCGCAATAACGGGTAGATTCCTGGCTGTAAGAGCCGATCCTGTGGCGTACTATTTCATGGGTTACCCCGCGATCACAAATGATCCGAACGGTTACTTTTTCGTGTTCCAAAACCGATTCATGGCCCAATTTAATAATATTCGCCACAAACTTCCTGGCCGAATCTTCAGTCGCTTTGTCTTCGCTTTTATAACAAACTCGACCGTATTTTTCTAATGTTTTAAGGATTTTTTCTCCATCTATCGCGTCTTCAATCACGAAAAACGCCTTAATTATTTTCATAGAATGCCTCCATTAGAAATTATTATCGGAATAGGTTCTGATTTCAAACAACTAAAAACAGTCTAACGTATTTAGGCTGTTTTATCAAATTTTCCTTAAAACTTATTGCTCAATTATTTCCACCGAATTTATTACCACCGGCTTGACTGGTTTAGACATTTCGCCCGAAGAATTGGCCACAACCGGTGCTAAAGCAATTTTATCCACCACCTCAATTCCTTTTATTACCTTTCCGAAAATTACATAATTTTTTTGAAGAGGAACATCTCCATGCATTATAAAGAATTGACTGCCATTGGTATTTGGACCTGAATTTGCCATAGCCACGGTACCGCGAGTATATTCTCCGGAAAACTTTTCATCATCAAATTTATATCCGGGACCGCCCATACCGGTACCGGTCGGATCTCCGCCTTGAATCATAAAATCTTTTATACTTCTATGAAAAATAGTGCCATTATAAAAATCCTTTTTAGCCAAAGTAACAAAATTATTGACTGTTATTGGAGTTTCTTTATCATTCAAAGCAATTTCAATATTTCCTTCCGTTGTTTTTAATAAAGCTATAATTTTATTTTTTTTCATTTGTGTGTTTTTTTTATTTTCACTATTCAATATATTTCCGCCGTAAACCCCCGCACCAGAATTAGAATCATTTCCTTGCGGCGAAGACGCCAATTCTAATTTGGTGGGGGGGTAAAAATAAACTAGTGTTAAGAATAATATCGGCGCTAAGATTGATAATATTTTTTTGATCATACCGAACTATGTATATTTTAATAATAATTACTTAGTATTTTACATCAAATTTATGAATCAGCAAATCCACACTTTTTTTCTGTCATTGCGAGCGAAGCGAAGCAATCTAATAACTCAACTGGATTGCCACGCCCCCTCACCTACCTAATAGGTGCGGGGGCACGTCGAAGACTCCCGCCCGAACGACTGCCAGCCCGACAAGGTCATTCTGGCGGGAAGTCTTTCAGTCGGGCAGGCCTCGCAATGACAATTCATTACGAAATAATATTTTCCAGTTCTCGCCAAATTGCATACATCGCGTAAGTATCCAGTTCGCAATAATCTAAAAGGTCTTTGGTTATCTGATTTTTTTCTTCTTTGGAAATATCACTTAGGGCAATTTTATCCCAACTCTGCGATGCGGTACCACCCTCCTGAATGTGGAGATCTTTATAAGAAAGTTTCGGCGCAAGCACAGGCAAAACACATTTTATAGAAGTACTGCCCTTGAAATGCTTATGGACAAAATATTGCTTGGAAAAAACATCCATTAGGTCATAAATACGGCTATTCACGGAATCCATGAATATTTTGAATTCCGGCAATCTTTCCGCCAATTTTTTATTTATATTGCACTCAAACTTTTTATTCCACGCAATTATCGTACCTTTATCGCCAACGTGTTTTTGCAGCGACTCCGCCAATGGTCTGCTCGGATCATCGGATTTCGTATGCAAAAAATCAAAATGTTCCAATTTTGCCGATGGCAACGCCAACTTGTGAAGCGAATATTGGAATGGTATCTGCTGATACGGCGAATATCCATCAAAACGAGGGACTGCGGCCGGGCAGGTTTCATAATCCAAAAAATAAAGAGGAAAAACTAATTCTTCAAATTCTTTTCTTATCAATTCTTTTTCAATCAAAATCTTATCAAGAACATAGGCATCAATCTGGTTCCTCTGGATCTCGCTAAATTCTATCTCTTCCGGAATTTCTTCAAATTTAAAAATATTAGCATCTATTAATTGCTGAAGTTTTTTCTTGCTGCTGCCTATGCGGGCGATGTCATGAATACTATATTCCGGCACATCGGGATTTGAGTAGGAAAAAGTCGCGCAGTGATTATTCCGGCTTTTATTGATGCAGCAACAATGCCCGGCAGGCTCCGTCTCTCTCGAGAGATATTCCAGGGCTGCGTCCATTTCCGCGCTTACTTCATCAACCAATTTTTCTACTCCTTCGGTAACGTCTTCGATTATAAACATATTTTTCAAATCTAATTCTCCACTACGAATATAATCCGGGTTTAAATGAAGTAATTTTATTCCACTTACTTTTATATTAAATTTTCTAAGCAAATTCACCTGAAACGCCAAATCATAAAAATGGATTTTTTCTTTGATCTCGTTTGTCGCTTTCACTTCATATATGTTATATCCATCCGTCTTTTCGTCACCTGCCCCCTCACCAATTTTGGTGTGGGGGTATTCCAGAATATCCACCGCCGCCAAGAAGCCATCTTTTACAAAGACTGGCTGAAAAAGGACCATTTCCCCATCTGTCATCCCGCACTTGATGCGGGATCCAGCCCTATCTGTCATTGCGAGGAGTCTGCGACGCGGCAATCCTGTTTGTGCGGCGCGTAGATTGCTTCGCTCCGCTCGCAATGACTTTAAATACTCCTGCGTTAATTCTTGCGCCGCCCTATCCCTTCCTTCAATTAAAATTCCGACAGAAAAAAGTGTTCTAGCCAAAAGCTCAACCTCGTTTCCGGTCTCTATAATAGCTTTTTCAAATTCAGATAATCCTGATTTATCATATATATCAGGCCTGTGTTTTTTAAGCCAGACATTTTTCTTGCATTCTCTAAAAAGAATGTAATCTGTTTTGGAAATGGTAAGCATAATAAATATTTAAATTACTAAAATTATATATCAATTAGTCATATTTATAAAATAAAAAACCCCTTAAGCGTTAATCTCTCGGGGTTAAATACGATTCTTATCTGATTTTCTGCAGGCTTTTCTAAAAAATATATAAGTTAACTGGAATTCACAATCGACTATCTCATCTTTTACATCTAAAGTCTGTTCACATCTTTTTAAAATAATTAATCTAATTTTTAAGATCCAGCTAGGCAAACAAACAATAAGCTTCCACGGCCACCCACCCCCTCTCTGTTCTTTAGACGCCTTCCTTATCATGATTTTATTCTCCTTAATCAAAATAAATTTATCAAAACATCTATAATAAGTTATATAGTATCCATGCTTATAAATCAACCACCAAAACAAAAAACCGCCCCTTGCGGGACAGTTTTTTTCAAAAGCGAATTTGAGTTTAGTAGCCGCCTCTGCTGCTACCTCCTCCGAAGCCTCCTCGGCTGCCGCCTCCGAAGCCTCCGCGGTTTCCACCGCCAAAGCCTCCTCGGCTACCACCGCCAAAGCCTCCTTCTCTTTTCGGGCGATCTTCCATTGGGCGAGCTTCGTTAACGAGAATCTTTCTGCCGCCTAGTTCTTTATCATTGAACATTTCGATCGCTTTATCAGCGTCGGCGTCATTAGACATCTCAACGAAACCAAAACCTCTGGACCTGCCCGACATTTTGTCGATTATAACGGTAGCTGAACTGACTTCTCCAGCTTTGCTGAAAACGTCTTTCAACTCTTCGTTAGTGGTTGTATAAGGCAAACCACCGACATATAATTTCTTAGCCATTGTTTGATTTATGTTGTGCCGTAGGGCGACCCTCACTATTTTTCGCTTACATCAAATAATTGACTAAGGCGAGACCAGTTGAGACCTACAGGAAGCATGCTAACACACAACGATAAATAAAGCAAATAAAAAAACCGCCCCGATTTTTATCGGGGCGATTAAATATTCTTACTCAACTATTATTGTTCTGCTTTTCCAACCCGACTCGGTTAAAATACTTATCTTCATACAACGGCTCTTTGGATCTCCTTGTATATCAAAAACATTAGAACCATTGCTGTTTTCGTAAGTAGGCAAGCTCACTGCCCACTTCCCGTCTTCTAAAAGCAAGGCTATTAATTTTTGGTTTCCTTTTTCGGGAAAATAAGTTGTCCATATTTTTAAAACTTCTTTTCCTTTAAAAGAAATACATGTCCCCGAAAAGATTTTATCAATAGGCTCATATCTTATATAACTTCTATGTTCAGAAAATGGCCTATTATCAAAATAACGCGTAAGCCTTTCTTTTTTTAATTCAGTCCAATCTTTGAAATCTGGAATTTCTGGTTCCATACTATTTACCTCCTTTTAGAATCTATTTAAAGATTCTAATTATTTTAAACTTCTAATTTAATAATACTATCACTATTAATAGTTATCAATCCCCCACATAAAACTTATGTGCGGGATCAACCCTACATAAAAATTCTATAAAAAAACCGCCAACCAATTTAAGGCTAACGGTTTATGCTCTATTCATTCATTATTGTTCTGCTTTTCCAGCCAGACGCTGTTAAGATGCTTATCTTCATATAAGGACTATCCGGACTACCATCTAAGATGAGGATCTTGGAGTTATCCTGGTCTTTGTTAATGGGCAAGCTCATCACCCATTCGCCGTCTTCTAAGCATAGGGCCATTACTTCTTGAGCTTCTATACCGGGAAGAAGAGCGATTGTCCATACTTTTATAGTTTCTTTTCCGTAGAATAAAATACTTGTCCCTGCAAATAATTTATCCGGCGGCTCGTATTTTACATAACTCCTTAATTCGGCAAATAATTTATCGCCAAAAAAACTTACCCGCCCATTCTTTTTTATTTCAGTCCAATCTTTGAAATCCGGTATTCCCGATTTCATACAATACACCCCCTCTGTCCTATTTTTTAAACTTCTAATTTAATAGTAATGCCGCTATAAATAATTATCAACCCCGCACCTTTTGAGGATAAAATAATTATCCTCAAAAGGTGCGGGATCAAGAAAGTGTTTTTTAAAATAAAAAAATGCCCCCCGACTCAGGTCGGGGGGCATTGTGCTTAGGGTCTGTCAGTTAAAACACTGGGCCTTGGCAAGACATACGGCCTAGGTTGCATAACCGTCGCTTTTCTCTCGCTTAGAGCGCGCGACCTGGGCGCCCCATTTCCATCCCCAAAAAATCTGGGGCTGGGTTTTGAACTGGGCTTGGGACTTGACTTAACAGAACTGGCTAACGGCCTAGCAGGAGCGTTCGTAAGAGGACTTGCTGTATTCCTCCTGGCCTTTTGATAGCCGGAGAAACTTATACCAGCCGTTGCATCCCTTCCAGCTGACTGATACATATAGAAGAGGCCAGCCGAAGCATCTCTTCCGGCCACTTGGGCGACAGTAAAAAGTCCTGTTGCCGCATCTCTTTTTGCCCATTGCCAGCCGGAGAAAATAAGCGCCATCGCATCACCCTGCGCCTTCTGATATAAGGAACCCAGAGAGATGATATTCTTTTGGCTTTCGACATTGCCGAATACCGTAACTACGTTACCCCCTATACTGAAAGGGGCAACCAGCAATGCCACACAAACGGCTATTTTTGCATAGCTCGTAGCCACAAAAATAAACGGCTGTTTTTTCTCATCGCCAGCAACCAATCGGCTTAGCAGGCACGATACAGCAAAATACACTGCAAACGTCACGCAGAACAATACTAAGTTCATTTTTAGTCTCCTTTCCCATATTTAGATTTCAAACAGCGAGTTTTTAATATAACAAATTTGGATAATTTTGTCAATCCCCCACATAAACCCTATGTGGGGGATAAAATACTCCCCCGAATTAGGCAATTTCCATTAAAAGTGGTAATTTTATAGTGATTTCTTTCCGACTTTTAGGCGGAACTAGAAATCCTATAACCCTGTTAAATAAAATCTTTGATTTTCTTTTGTTTACCCTGTTAAATACTGCTTCGCAGTAATTTCGTCGAAAGCGAAATTATTTAACAGGGCGGGACAAAAGATTTAACAGGGTACTCAATTTTGTAGTTAATTTTTTACTACAAAAAAGAGCGTAAAAAATTAAACAAAATTGGTATGTTAATTGACGACATCAAAATTAGAATAGAAGCCGGCAACGGCGGCAGGGGCGCCGTGGCTTTTGATAAGAATAAATTTGCTCTTGGTCCGGTAGGCGGAAGCGGAGGACGCGGAGGTGGAATTTATTTTGAAGGAATATCGGACCTTAGCGCCCTGAATCAATTTAGATTTAAAAAAGAAATAAAAGCTCAAAACGGAGAAAACGGAAAGGGCCAATTTTGCGATGGTCCAGACGGACTAGATCTGACATTGAAAGTCCCCGTGGGCACGGTGATCCATAATTTAGACAACCAAAGAGAAGTTGAACTCACTAAAATCGGGGAAAGAATTAGAATTGCGCGAGGCGGAGATGGCGGCAGAGGCAATTTTCATTTCAGATCTTCAAAAAATACTAGCCCGAAAGAATTTGAATACGGGATGCCCGGCCAGAACTTCAATCTTCGTTTGGAATTAAAACTTATCGCCGACATCGGTTTTGTAGGTTTACCAAACATCGGCAAGTCCAGTTTATTGAACGAATTAACCAACGCCAAAAGCAAAGTGGCAAATTATCGTTTCACAACCCTAGAACCTAACTTAGGTGTTTATTATGATCTAATTTTAGCTGATATTCCCGGACTCATTGAGGGCGCTTCTTCCGGAAAAGGGCTAGGTATCAAATTCCTGCGCCACGTGGAGCGAACTAAAATCTTATTCCATTTTCTTTCCGCTGAATCTAAATCCCCCGTTAAAGACTATAAAACCATCCGAAAAGAACTCGGAAAATACAATAAAGAACTCTTGAATAAACCGGAATATTTGATTCTTAGTAAAACCGATGTTTTATGTAATGACCTACGAGGCCCCAAATATCGTAGTTCTTCGGACCTCGTAGGTCAAAAAATGGCCTTCTTGGCAACAAAACTAAAAATCCCTAAAACTAAAATAAGCCCCGTCTCTATTTATGATTTTGACAGCATCGAAAAAATCAAGAAGCTTTTGAATGTAATAGCAAAAAAGAAAAAAGTTTCGGATAAAAAAGCTAAGAAAAAAAGTTTATAGGCTTATTATTAAATCGTTCAAAGTTTTTTTTGCCGAATCCGAACTTTTTACATTCATCAGGCGCATACGTATTTTTTTGGCATTATCAAATCCCGAAACATACGCCTTGTAATGTTTTTTCATAATTTCAAAATGTTTACCCCCGCACCATTCCTTGGTGTTGGCGGGTTTTTTATCGCCAAATATCTTTTCAAATAATTTCGTGTGTTCTAAGGCTAATTTTAATTTATATTTTAGAGTTATTTTGCGGGTTTTTGAATTAAAGAAATAAGGTGTTCCGAAAAGCGCCCTGCCTACCATCACACCATCAACTCCGTATTTTTCATATTTTTCCTGCGCGTCAACCAAACTTGAAACATCGCCATTTCCAATTATTAATGTCTTGCTCTTAGCCTTGTTTCTCATTTTCACGATCTCGCCAATAATATCCCAGCGCGCCGGAACATCGGACATTTCTTTTTTAGTCCTGCCGTGAATAGTGAGGGCCGCTATATCCATTTTCAACAAATAAGGAATCCATTTCTTATATTCCAGTTCATTAAAGCCAGTTCTGGTCTTGACCGATACCGGCAATTTTCCCGCCCCGCGAATAGTTTCTTTTATAATCTTTACGGCTAACTTAGGATTTTTTATCAAGGCCGATCCAGCGCCCTGTCTCACCACCCCTCTATCCGGACAGCCCATATTTATATCAATTCCATCAAATCCCAATTCCTGTGCCATAAGCGCGCATTTATAAAAATTCTCGGGTTTAGCGCCAAAGAACTGAACTACGATCGGGTGCTCAGACTTATCAAAGGTCAGATCCAACATCAGATTCTTTTTGCCCCCCGAACAAAGCCCGTCACAAGACACAAATTCAGTCCACATCACATCGGGCTTGCCATATTTAGCGATCATCCGCCGAAAAGCCGCGTCCGTAACATTAGCCATAGATGCCGAAGCCAAAATCGGCCGTTTTTCTTTGCGTGTTTTTTCCGCCAATTTTTTCCAGAATCCTTTTATCATATTATATATAATACCAATCTACGAATGAGTACGAATGCTACGAATGACAACAAATAAGAAACTGCTGATGGCCTGATCAATTCGTAGTCATTAGTTATTATTTGTATCATTTGTATATTTGTATTTCATTGGTTATTTTATAATTCCCCCGCCCAGCATTTCTCCTTTTGGTGAATAAATAACAGCCGATTGGCCAATAGCTATAAATTTTTGCGGCTCATCAAAAATTAGTGAATAGTTAAATGAAACATGAAACATGTTTTTCTTTTTGCCTACCGCTTGTCGCTTGTCGCTTTTCAACAAAATTGCCTTAAAGAGCGGCTGCCTATAGCGAACCCTGGCTAATACCTTATATCCCTTATTCGCGCGAATAAGGGATATGATAGAAACGGGATTAATTAAATTAACATCAGCTAAATTAACTTTTTTTTTGAATAAAGCGGGGTTATTTTCGCCTTGCGCCACAACAAGTGTGTTAGTTTTCAATACTTTATCCGCCACATAATACGGAACGCTAGCCGGGCTTTTTGCTGCATTATTTAAGCGCAGGCCATGGCGCTGGCCTATTGTGTAATAAAAAACTCCGTCATGATTTCCTAAAATATTTCCATCAGTATCAACAATATTCCCTTTTTTAGGTTTTATATATTTTTTCAAAAAATCTTTCAGACCAACTTTACCCAAAAAACAAATTCCTTGGGAATCTTTTTTGGCGGCATTCAATAATCCAAATTTTTGAGCCAATTTTCTGACTTCCGGCTTTTTCAAATCACCGAGCGGAAATAAACAATGTTTTAATTGTTTTTGAGTTAAAGTCCACAAAAAATAAGACTGGTCTTTGTTTTGGTCGCTGGCTATGAATAATGAATTATGAATAGCGAATAATGCCTTTTTAGATTTATTCTTTATTCTTAATTCATAATTCTTAATTCTCGTACGCTGTAAGCGAACGTAATGCCCCGTCGCCACATAGTCCGCTCCCATTTCCAAAGCCCTTTCCAAAAACAAGCCAAATTTTATTTCCTTATTGCACATCACATCCGGATTTGGCGTAATGCCTTTTTTATAGCCATCTATCATATATTGCATCACATCTTTCTTATATTCTTTTTCATAATTCCAAACATAAAAAGGAATATCCAAAACTTCCGCCGCTCTGCGGGCATCTTCCAGATCTCTGTCTGCGCAACCATCCAAATTAAAACAACGTAAATGAACGCCCACGACATTATAGCCTTGTTTTTTAAGCAATCCGGCCGCCACCGAACTGTCTACCCCGCCACTCATTCCCACAAAAACTATTTTACCCTCATTATTAATTTTAACCATATTTCTAAAATACTATATAACTAAATTTATAAATAAGAAAGTAATAAAATCCCCTCACTCATATCAGAGTGAGGGGATAATTTTTATAATCCTTTCTGCTGTTTTCTGGATATTTGTTCTAATAAAGACTTTGCTTCTGACAGCATATTCATCATTTCTTCCTCAAGAATATCCATTTTTGCGGATATTTTTTGGGAATCTTCTCTGCATATTTCTTTCAAACGGCAATGTTCGCATCCCGTCTTCTTACTGCGAAGCTCGCATTTTTCCACTTTATCGCAATCTTGTACAAGTAATTCATTGAGTTCCGCTTGGCTTAATTGAATCTCTGTCTTTAAAACAAGAAAGAGTTTCTCAAGATTATCTGACATAATGCCTCCTCTAAAGGACTGTTCGTATGGTAAAACAACCATCATAATAAGTCAAATTAGTCTTGCTAAAATATTTATTTTGGAATAAAATCATAAAATGCTTAGCTACAACGAATTGAAAGTAGGAATACTTTTTTCTTTTGAAGGAACTCCTTATGAAGTTTTGGATTATGAATTTTTAAGGATGCAACAGAGAAAACCGGTTGCTAAAACCAGAATTAAAAATCTTATAACCGGACAGGTAATAGAAAAAAACTTCCATCAAAATGAAACTTTAAAGGAAATTGAAATAGATAAAACAAATATAATTTATCTTTATAGCCACAATGATGAATATTGGTTCTGCGAAAAAGGCAATCCAAAAAATAGATTCAAATTGCCTTTAAGCAAGTTCGGCGAGGGCATCAAATTTATCAAATCAAATACCGAGGTCTTAGCTATGAAACTCGGAGAACTAATTCTTAGCGTGAAGCTTCCTGTAAAAGTTGAAGTTAAGGTTAAAGAGGTTCCTCAAGGCGAACGCGGAAACACCGCTCAAGGCGGTTCAAAAATGGCCGACCTGGAAACCGGCGCTCAAGTCCCCGTTCCTCTATTTGTTAATACCGGAGATATTATCCGAGTGAATACCGATACAGGAGAATATGTTGAAAGAGTAGAAAAAGCTAAATAGTAGTTAGCGACTAGTCGCTAGTAGTTAGTGATCAGAAATAAAATATTCCAACATTCTCAAGAATGTTGGAATATTTTAAATTACTATTTTTTGATAATCCGCACGATTCCTTTATTCGCATCCACCTCAACCAAATCACCATCTTTTAATACTTGCGTTGCAATCTTCGTACCTATAATACAAGGTTTTTTTAGTTCACGAGCAATAATGGCCGCATGACATGTAATTCCGCCATCATCTGTAACTATTGCAACGGCATTTCTCATACCAGGTAAATACTCAGGGCGTGTCATAGGTGCAACTAAAATGTCTCCGACGTTAACCTTACTTATATATTTCATAGAAGTAACGACTTTAACTATTCCTTTTGCTTTACCATCTGAAGCCACACTGCCTTTGATTTCAGTAATATCATTTACCTTATCTGAACTTACTTGTTTCATAAATTCTGTAACTTCATTTCCAGTCATTATTTTTACTGGTATACCCCCTTGGTAAACAAAGATAACTCCCGTCTTTCGATCTTTTAGTATATTTAAATTAAACTTACCATTAAAAATATCTTTAATTTCTGAATTAAGAGAATAAACAATTAAATCAAAAGAGGTTCCTATTCTTTTCGATATTTCTCTTAGCACCTTATTTTTCAAAGCAACAAACGTAAGCGTATATTGTTTTCTCTGATCCTGCCATTTAATTAAAATATCTGACAATTCTGTTATTGCTACAATTTCTTTATCAAGATTATATTTTTCAATTAACTCAAGTTTTTTCTTCTTGTTTTTTACAAATGAAGTTTCTCCTTTCTTGTTTTCTTTAATGATTCTCTCTATCTCTTCAGCGACATTTTCCTTAGTATATTCTTTATAACCAGCATAACTGTCTTTAATCCATGAGTATTTTAATATATGTTTTTCAATTTCTGCGTTTATTTTTTGCCAGATAAACTTTTTTTCAATATCACTCTTTTTAATACTTGTAAGAGAATGCTTTTTAACTATCGCTATCAGATCGTTTTCTTCTTCATTAAGAAAAGAACTGCTTATGGGTGATGTTAGAATTGATGCTATTGTTACGGGATCAGATATTTTATTTTTTTTACAAAGTTTTTGTATCAAATCTTTAAATCTGCCTTCTGCATAAAACATAAAACCATCAATAAACCCGGGCATTGAAACTTGTTGACTATAAATATAATTTAATTCTTCTGACTTTTTTAATAAATCAGTATCACTCAAACGACTTAAGTCGGTTGCAAAAAAGTCGTAATAATAATCCATCATTTTACTGAACTCCTTTATCCATTCCCTATATAATCCCAAAACTACGTCTTTGTCTTTAATATATTGGCTGATTACAGTTTTACCAATTTTATTTTGATCCGATATCAAAGAAATATAATCAAGTTCATTTTCTTTAATATGATTTATACCGATTTTATAAGAGGGTAGTTTTGTGTTAAATAATTGTTTTGTAAAACCGATCATGGTCATCTCAAACAATGCTGGGACTGCATCTGCGTGCTCAAGCGATGAATTCTTATTTGTAAATATTTTCAAGTTCATTTTTTTGTTTTAATTATTTTTTTCCTTAATAATACTATCTATAACTTCTTCGGATACAATCTCATCATATTTAAATATAGTTTTTCTATCTTTTTAATTATTAAAAATAATCATAATTTTTTGTTTGCCTTCGGAGGTATTTTCAATATCAACATCAAATCCCTCCGTAAAATCAAATCCCACATTATTAAGTACGGTAATTAATACATTTCGCTCATTTTCACCTTTAGTTTTTTCAACAACTTTCAATAAAAAGCATTCTGCGACACCTTGATGTGTACCCATAAATCTTTTAAGCGTGTCTTTATATTGTTTACTTTCATCTTTAACTAATTCGTTCCAATGTGAAGCAATACTTATATATTTTTTTATCACCTCAGCAATTTGCCCGGCCATTCGACTATAATTATCCGTCTCAATTTCATTAAGTGATTTAGCGAGAGAATCGCTTTGTTCAACGATGAATTTCAAAAAAACACCATTTTTAAATGCTTCAAGGTATTTTTTTCCAAATTCAGTTGATAAATCAACATTATAGTTCAATCTATTATCAATAGAAATTTTACTTCCACCCTTTTTTAACCCCTCATTTAATTTTTGTCTCAGTTCGTCAAGATTTTCATTACCTATTATTTCATCTAATTGTCCCGCCATTATTAATCCTGCGGTTTGTTGTGATCGCTTTCGTGAACTACCAAAAGCTAATGATTGTGAAAGATCTACATCTTCTGACTTTTTAATAGCTTGTTCTCTACCTTTTTCAGTTATTGTATATCTTCATCAGACTTTCCAGTGGCTGATGATTCTTTTTCACCAT
>JBBTYU010000060.1:0-8453 GCA_038061675.1 Patescibacteria group bacterium
GGTTTAGATAAATAAATTAATAAATAATTAAAAACCCAATCCTTAAAAGGTGCGGTGTAGAATAAAAATATGAAACAAAATAACTCGCTAGTTGCCACGATAGTTTATATAGCAATAGGGGTTTTGGTTATCATCAGCGCCTATTCAATAGGCAAATCCAATAGCTCAAATTCTTCGGGCGCGGCATTGCCGGCCACTTTGGAAAGCTTAGTCGGAAAACCAGCGCCGCAATTCTCGCTTCGCGATCGCGACGGCATAGAATACTCTTCTGAAAATCTTAAAGGGAAAAACGTTGTTCTCTTTTTCAACGAAGGCCTAATGTGTTATCCGGCATGCTGGAGCGAAGTCGTTGCTTTGTCTAAAGACAGCCGATTGCAAAACAATGATACCGTCACGCTTTCCATTGAGCCGGATTCAGCCAGCAGTTGGCAGCAAGCAATTAAAAAAATGCCGGAATTAGGCGGCGCAAAAACGGTTTTTGACACCGATAAAAAAGTTTCCAGGTCATTTGGCGCGTTAACCACCAATTCCTCAATGCATTACGGTTCCTTGCCCGGACATAGCTATGTCGTTATTGATAAAAAGGGCATAGTCCAATATGTCTACGATGATCCAAGTATGGCCGCCAATGCCAGCTTGATAGCCACGGAGCTTGAAAAATTAAATTAAAACTATGGGTTCAAAAAAAGAAAATATTTTTATTGTTGCGAGTATGTTGCTTGGGATCGTGATTATTTCTTTTTCTTGGATATATTCCCGCGGATTAGAAATAAAAAATAACCAGGCGCAAAACCCCGTACAAAGCGCGCAAAACCAAGCGCAAAGCAATGAAACCGACAACTCGCACAACCAACCCAGTAGATCGGTTAGCTGCGGGACTTGATCAATAAAGTTTTGTTTATTTTAGATGTATAATTAATAATATAACCCTCGAAAAATATGCTTTCACTAAAACGTTATGGCTGGTTGTGCGTACTAGGCTCTGAAATAGCCTACATTGTTTGTCTTTTAGGCGGATATTTGCCACTTCGCACTCAACGCGGAATTGAGCTGCGCCACTCCCTGTTTGAAACATTGCCTGGATTTGTCTGGGGCGATACATGGAGCATTCTTCTCGGCGCAGTCTACGTGTTCGCATTCGCCTGGATCTTTGCCTGGTATATCGTCTGGATGCATAATACTAGCTTAATTAAATCGGAATAATAAATTCTATTTTAGTGGACCACGATCACCATAAAATGACGGAAATGGGTCATATGGATCATGAAGCTGAAATGACGAATCCGCAGATGGCCAAGGCAATGGAAGCGGATATGCGCCGCCGATTTTGGATCTCATTTATTCTTTCGATTCCAATTTTTCTTTATTCTCCGGTAGGTATCAACTTTTTTAAATTAAACCTACCAACTCCTATTCCTGTTAATTGGATCCTGCTTATACTTACCACGCCGATAGTTTTTTGGACCGGTTCAATTTTTATTACCGGCACATATTATTCTCTCAAATTACGGAAATTAAATATGTCTGTCTTGATCGCCACCGGTGTTTTAGCGGCGTATATTTTCAGCGTTCTGCTGACTTTCACAATAGGCGGAGAAACCTTTTATGAAGCGGCGGCTCTTTTAGTCACGTTTGTGCTTTTCGGCCATTGGATGGAAATGCGTTCCAGGCGCGGCACTTCCGAGGCGTTGCGCGCGCTTTTTGATCTCGTACCTCCGCAAGCAACTGTAATTAGAAACGGGAATGAATTAACAATTCCTAGCGCCGAAATTGTAAAAAACGACATAGTTTTAATAAAACCGGGAAATAAAATTCCCGTTGACGGCGAAGTCATTGAAGGAGAAACGCATATAGATGAGTCTCTTGTTACGGGCGAATCCATTCCTGTTCATAAAAAAATCAGCGATAAAGTAACGGGCGGATCAATTAACCAGCAAGGTTCAATTAAATTTAAAGCGACTAAGGTCGGACAGGATACGGTTTTAGCTCAAATTATTAAATTAGTTGAAACCGCTCAAAATTCCAAAGCGCCCGGACAGCGCATTGCTGATAAGGCAGCCGCCATTTTGATCATTTTGGCTATTGGGTCCGGCATCATAACATTTCTTGGCTGGTATTTTATCGCCGGCGTTAGTATTATCACGGCTCTCACCTTCGCTGTTTCTACAGTAGTAATCGCCTGCCCCGACGCCCTAGGCCTTGCGACCCCGACTGCTGTAGCAGTCGGCACCGGCATTGGCGCAAAACATAATATCCTCATTAAGGACGCGGCCACTCTTGAAAATACTTCCAGGCTCAATGCTATTGTTTTGGATAAAACCGGCACATTAACCGAGGGCAAACCCAAAGTAACCGATGTAATTTCTATAAATAATTTCACGGTTGAGGATATTTTAAAATACGAAACTTCTATAGAAAGTAAATCCAGCCACCCGATCGCAAAAGCGATCATTGCCGAAGCGGCTAAACGCGGGATATCCCCTATAGAACCGTCGCAATTTGAATCTTTTCCCGGTCAAGGCTTGCGAGCGATAGTCAATGGAAAAATAATTCTTACCGGAAACGCAAAAATAATGATCGCCAATAAAATATCATTGGAACCGGCTCGCGAAGCCATTGATCGCCTTTCCAACGAAGGAAAAACTTTCAGCCTGCTTTCAATTGATGGGCGCGTTGCCGGCATCACAGGAATCGCGGATACCGTCAGAATAAATGCTAAAAAAACCGTGTCAGCGCTTCAAAGTCTTGGAATAGAAGTGGCAATGATTACCGGCGACCACAAAAAAATAGCCGAATCGATAGGAAAAGAGCTGGGCATAGATCGCGTATTCGCCGAAGTTCTGCCCCAAGACAAAGCCAATTATATTAAAAAACTTCAAGACGAAGGAAAATTTGTCGCTATGGTGGGAGATGGCGTCAACGACGCCCCGGCTCTAGCCTTGGCCGATATCGGCATTGCTATCGGCGCGGGAACAGACGTAGCGATAGAAACCGGAAATATAGTGCTTATGAAATCCGAGCCATACGATATCGTGAACGCGATTAAATTAAGCAAGGCGACCGTCAGAAAAATGAAACAAAATCTTTTCTGGGCGGCGATCTACAACGTTCTTGCCATTCCGGTGGCGGCTGGCGTATTTTATCCGGCTTTCGGCATTTATTTACGCCCGGAAATTTCTGCATTATTAATGTCCGCTTCTTCAATCATCGTTGCTACCAACGCTGTCTTATTAAAAAGAATTGAACCAACGCTTATAAAAACATAAGGAAAGTTGCATTTATTTATAGCTAATATATACTGACACCTATACCCCAGGTACAAAGGTATGCATATAATTACAGCTTATAATTAAAATAGGGTCTACAAATATGAAAAGTAAAAATAAAAGAGACACTGCGCTCATTGCTCTAAAAAAAGCGCAAAGTCATTTGGCCAATATAATTAAAATGACCGAAGACGGCAAGTATTGCATAAATATTATGCAGCAAAATCTTGCGGTGATGGGACTTTTAAAATCAGCGCACCAAGCGCTTATGGAGAATCATCTGAACAGCTGTTTTCTTAACGCTATGGCCTCCGGCAGCCAAAAACAAAAAAATAAAATGATTGAAGAAATATTAACGGTTGCTAAATTACATAATAAATAATATAGACCTTTTGCATAATAATTTTCGTAGCGAAATTTTCAGTTTTTGAGCGAGGCAAAGTAAAAATTTTGAAGCATATACAAAGTATACGTTGAGAAATTTTTACAAAGCCGCAGCCAAAAACTGGGAATTGCAGCAGAAAGGTTATTATGCAAAAGGTCTTATACATAAACAAAAAATATTATGAGAGAAGAAGATTTTAAAATACAGGGTATGCATTGCGCGAGTTGCGCGGCAAATATAGAAAATTTTTCCAAAACTATGCCGGGGGTAAAATCCCTCACGGTTAACTATTCATTGCAAAAAGGCGCGGTTTCTTTTGATGAAAAAATAACTAGTATTGAAATGATCGGAAAGAGCATTACTGGCGCATTGGGATATAAAGTTACATCCGCGGACAAACAAGACCTGGAAGAAGAAGGCCTTTCATATAAAAAAGAGATTAAACTCCAGAGGAATTACACGATCTTTTCCTGGCTTTTGGCTATCCCTATTATGTTCGGGACATTTAGAGAATTTTGGATATTAAGCTCATTTGTGCCGGCTTTTTTTGCAAATAGCTATGTATTATGGCTGCTTACCACATCATTAATGCTCTGGCCCGGCCGGCAGTTCTTTGTAGGCACATATCGCGGATTAAAACATGGATTTACCGATATGAATCTTTTAGTCGCCACCGGCACCGGCGCCGCGTATATTCTGGGCGTTGTTAATACATTTTTTCCCAACATCGGCTTCGGCGGCGAAAAAGTCGCCTTTTTTGAAACTGCGGCGCTTTTAATTGCCTTCCTCGTTTTTGGACGATATCTTGAAATTTTAACCAGAGGCAAGGCCTCGGAGGCGATTAAAAAACTGATGGGATTGAAAGTAAAAACAGCGAGAGTGTTCCGGGATGGAATTGAACAAGAGATTTCCATAGACGAAATTAAAATCGGAGATTTGATCGTGGTCAAACCAGGAGAAAAATTTCCTGTAGATGGAGTTATTCGGTTTGGTTATTCCGCGATAGATGAATCAATGATCACCGGAGAAAGCATACCGGTTGAGAAAAAAGAAAACGATGCGGTCATTGGCGCGACTATCAATCTAACCGGCCTTATCAAATTTGAGGCGACAAGAATCGGAAAAGACACAATGCTTTCTCAAATTATTAAATTTATTGAAGATGCTCAATTAGCCAAGCCGAAAATTCAAAAATTAGCAGATAAGGTTTCCGGCAATTTTATTTTGGTTATCCACATTCTAGCCCTCGTTGTTTTTCTATTTTGGTTCTTTATCGGTTATGACGCTTTTTTTACATTTGGAACTAAGTTCTTGCTTTCCAGCATCACTTTATCCACAGTGCCGATTTCAGTTTTTTCTGTATTGCTAAGCATAACGGTATTGATCATTTCCTGCCCCTGCGCCGTTGGACTAGCAACGCCAAGCGCTATCGCGGCCGGCACCGCTAAAGGCGCCGAACATGGTGTTTTGATCAAGGGGGGCGACGCCTTGGAACGCGCGTCAAAAATCAATACAGTAGTGCTGGATAAAACCGGAACTTTAACCAAGGGCAAGCCCGCGGTAACAGACATAATAAATTTAGGGGCATTAAATACGGATCAAATACTGCAAATAGCCGCTTCAGCTGAAAAAGGCTCCGAGCATCCCCTTGGCGAATCAATGGTTAAAGCGGCAACAGAAAAGAATTTAGTTTTCAGCCCTATTGATCATTTTCAAGCAATTCCCGGTTATGGGATTGAGGCTGTTATTGATGGAAGAAAGATTTATTTAGGCAATAGACTGTTAATGAACGCGCAAAAAATCACATTAAATAATTCCGTTGAAGAAAAAATGCAAAAGCTGGAAAAGGAAGGTAAGACCGCAATGATCTTAGCCGTAAATGGGACGATTGAGGGACTGGTCGCGGTAGCTGATACGCTGAAAGAAAATTCGGCGGCAGCGGTTTCAGCCCTGCAAAAAATGGGGTTCAAGGTGCTTATGCTCACGGGCGATAATTGGCGCACAGCTCAAGCTATCGCGAAACAGATCGGCATTCAAGATGTGCTAGCCGAGGTATTGCCGGAACATAAAGCATTAGAAATTAAAAAACTGCAACAACAAGGAAGAATAGTGGCTATGGTTGGAGACGGCATCAACGACGCGCCGGCGCTCACCCAAGCAGATGTCGGCATTGCCATTGGAAGCGGTTCTGATATCGCTAAGGAAGCCGGACAAATAGTTCTGGTTAAAGAAGATCTAAGAGACATTATCAATGCGTTTGATTTAAGCAAAAAAACGATGAGAAAAATAAAAGAAAATCTTTTTTGGGCATTCGCGTATAATACGCTTGGAGTGCCTCTGGCCGCCGGCGTATTTTATCCGTGGTTCAAGTTCCTGGTCAGTCCGGAGCTCGCCGCCCTATTTATGGCGCTAAGCTCTGTTTCGGTAACCTTAAATACCCTGCTTTTGAAGCGATATAAATTTAAAAAGATATAAATAAAATATTTCATGAATAATTCACCAAAAAAATTCTTTATTGCTTCCTTGCTCCTGGCGGGCTGTCTTAGCTTTCTATTTATCTTAGCCGCTATTAATAAAAGCGGGGTTGCAAAATTTGACATATACTTAGGGGGAATATGGGTTTTCATTTTATCTTTTATTGTTGCCTTATCCGTAGTACATATGTTTAAAAATGACAAATAAACCAAATTATGAATAAGTATTTATTTCACGTAAGCGGCGCGCATTGCAATTCTTGTAAAATTCTTATTGAGAATATTATTGGCAAACAACCGGGAGTATCAAGAGTGGTTTTTGATTTAGGCGAACAGCATTTGACGGTAGAAGGAGAAATTTTTGATAGCCCGGAAACTTTAGTTGCGGCGTGGTCCAAACTTCTTGGGCACCACCAATACCATTTACATCTTGAAAAACAAAAAGAGGTTAAAGAATTAAAATCGGTTGCTTATGCTATTCCGCTTGGTTTGGTTATCCTGGGATTGTTTTTTTTATTACAGAGATCGGGATTAATGAATTTTGGTTTCGCTGAAGAATTATCTCCGTGGACAGCTTTTCTGATCGGAGTGATTGCCTCGCTTACAACTTGCCTTGCGGTGGTGGGCGGGCTCGTTCTTTCTCTTTCCGCAAAAATATCTCAAGAAGTTTCTACAACGCGCCCGCTGGTACTTTTTCATACCGGACGAATTATCGGTTTTACCATTCTCGGCGGTATTTTAGGAGCGGTTGGAGAAGTGATTGCTATAAATAATACAGTAATGGTTATCCTGGGCATTACGACCTCGCTAATAATGATTATTCTTGGTATTAATCTTCTAGATATTTTTCATATTACCAGGCGTTTTCAATTCGCTTTACCCCGGCGCCTATATGATTATTTAATTAAAATAGAAGCCGGATTTTTTGCCCCATTTATTATCGGCGTTGCAACTTTCTTTTTGCCTTGCGGCTTTACTCAATCAATGCAATTAGCGGCTCTTTCTTGCGGAACTTCTTTGCGCGGTGCCGCGATTATGGGCATGTTTGCCTTGGGCACTTTTCCAATGTTGGCTCTAATTTCCTTCGGCTCGTTTCGGTTTGCGCGTACGAAATACGCTCCGCTATTTTTCAAAACCGCCGGAATTGTCGTAATCGGATTTGGCTTATTATCTCTTCTCGCCGGTCTTGCTGCATTAGGAATTATCAGGCCATTATTTAATATTTAAAAAATGAATCAAAAATACATTATATATTTTAGCGGGGCTATTGGCATTAGCTTAATTTTAATAGCGCTTTTTATTGACAGCGGAAGTCAAAATGGAAATCAGACAGGCGGACAAAATATAAAAAATGAGGATGGAGTTCAGGTGGTCCGCATATTGGCTCGGGGAGGATATAGTCCAAGACAAATTTCCGTTCGCGCCGATATTCCGGTTCGATTGGAAATGGAAACTAAGGGAACATATGATTGCTCTTCAGTTTTTACAATTCCATCGCTAGGATATCAAAAACGCCTTCCATCTACCGGCCTAACAACTATTAATGTGCCGGCGCAAAAAACGGGAACTTCTTTAATAGGCACCTGCGGTATGGGAATGTATTCTTTTGAAATAAAATTTAATTGAGATCGATTTTTAGATCTCGCACTTCCCTCCCATACAAGCCAACTCTTTTGAACCCTGGGTCTCGTCATCTTTTTCATAAAGAAGTATTTGGGAAAAATCTATATCCGGCATTTTCTTTGCCATTTCATCATAAGCTTCCTTGGTAATTTCTTCGTAAGGAGCCATCGGATAAACATAATCCTCGCGCGGCAAAAAAGACAGCCCGCCAACTATATCCCAATTGCTGTAAACCCAATTAGCCGCTTCAAGCCATTCATTTTTTCCAATAGTTATGGTTACGGAAGGATTGTGCTCGGTATAATTTTCTTTAACCATTTTCCAGCGTTCCAGCTGTTCAATAGCGGTCAGATTCTTGCTGTAAACCGCGCTTTTTGGAGCCTTGATGGGAAATTCAAAAATATAACTGGTGGCATCATTATAACTTTGGCCGACTTCCGGACAATAAGGCATTTTTTGATCTTTCAGCATCTTAAACAAGCTGTCTGTTGCCGATATCCTCACGCGGCGGATATAATACGGAGAATAACGAGGATGAAGCCCTGAAGCGGCATCTGCTAATTGAGACACTGTGCCGGAAGGCTTAACGCACGTAACGGCTAAAGACTGGCTTACACCGAACTTTTTGGCATAAATTTTATTGACCGAAACAGCTTTATCTTTAAGTTTTTTCAAAACACTTTTATTTCCAACTATCGGACAATC
>JBBTYU010000061.1:0-11612 GCA_038061675.1 Patescibacteria group bacterium
GCCACTACTTCTTTGCCAGTGTAACTGCCCACGTAAGCTCTATGTATGGACCGTTTTTAGCAGTCGCTCTCGCTATAGGAACGCCGCCGCTTTTTGCTGCGCTTTTGCTCGGCTACGCAAGCAATCTTTTTGGCGGATTTTTTAACTATCTTAATTTCGTAGACAGAGCCCAGACTTATCTGCCAATAGCCGCCATGCTTATCGCGGCGTTATTAGGTTTATCAGACGATATATTAGGCGCTCTAAGAATAGGACCGAATGGGGGAGGGTTGAGAATTTCTCAAAAGCTTATTATGTATACCGTTTTAGCCGCCATTGGAGGTTTTTGGTTTTATTATCGCTTGAATTGGGATGTTTTATATATCCCGTTTTGGGGCAATTTAACGATCGGCTGGTGGTATATTCCTATTTTTATATTTGTAATCGTAGCCAGCGCTTTTTCCACCAACGAAACCGATGGATTAGATGGATTGGCCGGCGGAGTTATGCTTTTTGCCTTCGTCTCTTTAACGGCCGTAGCTTTTATTTTAGGAAGGTATGATCTGGCTGCTTTTGGCTCCACGGTCATAGGCGCGCTTTTAGCTTTTTTATGGTTTAATATTTATCCGGCAAGATTTTTTATGGGCGACACCGGATCTATGGCTCTGGGAATTACTATGGGCATAATAGCTATGCTCACTAACACAACGCTCTTTTTGCCCCTATTCGGATTTATTTTAGTGGGAGAATCTATTTCGGTAATAATCCAAATGATAAGCAAAAAAATATTCAAAAGAAAAATATTTTTATCAACCCCGATACATCATCACTTTGAAGCGCTGGGCTGGCACGAGACAAAAGTTACTATGCGTTTTTGGATCATTTCGGTCATTTCTTGTATTTTAGGCCTGGTGCTTTTTATGATGAGCCGATTTATGTTTTTAATTAAATAAAAATCTGTCATTCCGCACTTGATGCGGAATCCAGTCCGTCATTGCGAGGAGTCTGCGACGAAGCAATCTATAAACCAGCAAATAATAAGCAAATAATATATGAAATATCTAAGTGGCCTAAACAAAAAAGAACTTAGCGGAAAAACTTGCCTTTTACGCGTCGACCTGAATATCAAGTCCTTAAAAGATCATTTCAGAATTAATTCGGTTTTACCGACCATCAAATATCTTTTAAAGAATAGCTCAAAAGTTGTTATATTGAGCCACCGAGGCAGGCCAAACAGCATAGATCCGGAGTTAAGCCTGCGGCCAATAGCTAAAATAATCTCTAAAAAAATAGGATCTGATATTAAATTTTTACCAAACTTTGATTTCAAAAAAAATAAAGACCAAATTGATTGCGATAAAAATCATAGAATTTTCTGCTTAGAAAATCTTCGTTTTTTGCCGGGTGAAGAAAAAAACAGCAACGATCTAGCAAAAAAACTAGCCGGTCTTGGAGACCTATATGTAAATGACGCTTTTGCTGTGTCTCACAGAAAAAATGCGTCAGTTTTTGCGATCACTAAGCACATCAAAAGCTATGCCGGACCGCTCTTAGAAAAAGAGGTGGCCGGTCTCACAAGGGCCACAAAAAATCCTAAAAAGCCATTAGTTGTTGTTTTGGGAGGAACTAAAATAGGCGCAAAAATCAGCATTGTTAAAAATCTGAATTCACAAACAAAATTTTTTCTTTTGGGAAGTTCTATTTTAAACGAAATAAAGAATCCAAAAATTAAAAATATCGTTAAGAATAAAAAATGTCTGATGCCAAAAGATTTTTTAGAAGAAAACGGAAAATATTTTGATATTGGACCGGAAACGATCGCTTTATATAAAAAAATAATTTCGGAAGCGAATACCATAATTTGGAACGGACCGGTAGGAATGTTTGAAAATAAAAAATATTCTAAAGGAACGGCCGAGATCACTAATGCCATAATAAGATCAAAAGCTTTCAAGGTGATCGGCGGGGGAGAAACTGCTAATTTTATTTTAAATAGGAAAATGAATAAAAATATTGATCTTTTATCAACCGGCGGAGGGGCTATGTTGGATTTTTTAGCCGGAAAAAAACTGCCGGGACTTATAGCTCTAGAAAAATATGATTAAATTTAAAAACACTGATAAGGCCGTCAAAAGACTCATTTTAGCCCTTAAAAATAGCGAAAAAATAGGCATTTGGAGCGACTACGACCCAGATGGAGTCTTTGCTCTAACTTTGGCTTACGAAGCTCTTTTAAACGCCGGTTTTAAGAAAAAGAATTTGATACTTTCTTTGCCAAACCAGCATAAATATAGGCGAAGTTTTAATAAATTCCACTTGAAAATTTTCAAAAAAGCCGGCATTAAATTGATCGTCGGCATTGATTTTGGCACAACAGATTTTGAACAAATCGGCTGGGCAAAAAAAATGGGATTTGAAGTTATTTTATTAGACCATCATCGCCAAAGACCCGGAAAATTACCGGCGCTTTTAATAAATCCGTACCAAAAAGGAGATGATTCTAAAATTAAAAATTGGAGCGGGGCCGGAGTGGCTTATTTATTTTTTGAAAATTTATATAAAAAATTAGAAATAGATATTAAAAGACTGGAACAAAGTTTGGATCTTGTTTTGATCCCGGCAATTACCGATTACATAGAAATAAACAGGGGAAACTTGCCTTATCTTAAAAAAAGTTTGGAAAAAATAAAGACTGAAAACCGTCCAGGGCTTAACGCTTCATTGAAAAAGATCAGATTGAATAAAGATGCAGGAATTGAAGATTTTGAGAAAAAAAGAGCTGCTCTCTGCGATTTTTATGGAATGCTAAAAGCAAACGGAAAACGAAACAATGTTTTTAACCTGCTTTTATCTAAAAACTTAGTTGAAGCTGCCAAAACATCAAAGGAAATTAAAAAAAATCTTGCGATCTTTGAAAAATATATTGATTCAATGGTCGCGCAAGGCATTAAAAAATTCAGACCTGCTAACCAAGTGAAAAGGCTGAAATTTATTTTTTGGGGAACAGACAAAGATGCGGGGATGGTTGCCACCGGATCAAAAATAGCCGACAAACTAAATGAATACTTCAAGATCCCGATCTATTTTTATAATAAAGAAAACGATATTATGAAAGGCTCCGTCAGGGCTAATTATTCTAATAATGCGAATATAAACTTGGTTGATTCTATGAAAGATTGCGCTCAATTATTTTTAAGTTTTGGCGGGCATCCAAAAGCGGTCGGATTCTATATTAAAAAGGGGAATTTGCCTCTATTTGAAAAGGCTTTAAATAAATATTATGAAAATAATTAAATCCAAAAAATATTACGCTTATCTTCTGACGGACAAAAACAGATCGGGAATGCGCGAAAATTGGAAAGATTGCGAAAAGATCGTTTCCGGAAAAGACGCCAGATACAGAAGCTTCACATCTAGGGAAGAAGCTGAAAATTGGCTTAAAAACGGCGCTAATTATGAAATCAGACCGCCGAAATCCGCAAAAAAACTCGAAAAGGGGATTTATTTTGATTCCGGCACCGGACGCAATCAAAAAGTGGAAGTGAGCGTTACGGATGAAACCGGCAAGGATCTATTAGAAAAAATATCACCAAAAATAAAAATAAATAAATTCGGAAAACATTCCGTGCCTAAGGCCACGAATAATTATGGGGAACTGTTGGGCTGTAAATACGCCCTGCAGATATCCATCAAAGAAAAAAATAAGAAGATATTCGGAGACAGCCAGCTGGTAATAAATTATTGGTCCAAAGGATTTATAAATAAAAAAGAAATGGATAAAAATACGATCAAACTTTCCGAAGAGGTGTCAAAATTGCGTAAAAAATTTGAAGACGCTGGAGGCAGAATTGAATTCATTGAAGGCGACTACAATCCAGCAGATTTGGGGTTCCATAGATAAAAAACGCCAAAATAAAACGTCAAGTAAAATATCAATTAACATTCCAACATTCTTGAGAATGTTGGAATGTTCTTTTGAAGGCCTATCAAAATTAAACTTCCTTAATTCAGTCGGCTAGCAAGAATTGCATACTTATCATATTTATGCTATAGTATTTTCAGCAGCTTAGATGATAGCCCTGATGTAAAAGTCGGGGAGGAAAGTCCGGACACTCGCTTTAACACAAGTTAGAGCAGTAGGGTAGCGGGTAACTCCCGTCAGTAGCGATACAGAGGTGCGAGCAGAAACGTCTTGATTTGAAAAGGTCAAGAAAGCCTAATCTCAAGCTAATCGGCTTAGTCCAACCATAGAGATTGAAAAGTTGGAATGAAACGGCTAAATCCTTACCCGAGTGCAAGGCCGTACCCAGCCCCAGTTTTTTTTAAAAACTGGGGCTGGGTGTGCCGCAAGAGCCATTAAGCAATTAGTGGCCCAGATAAATTATCATCACTCCGACTTCGGTCGGAGAACAGAACCCGGCTTATTAGCTGCTACATAAAAATCCCCGAAAGGGGATTTTGTGTTTTTATTAGTCATTGTGAACAGGGCAAAGTAATCCATCCCTCTTTGTCATTCCCGCGAAAGCGGGAAACCGGTTCTTTTTCCTGGATTCCGCATCAAGTGCGGAATGACAGATTAGAAAAATACTAGTACGGATTATACTTAAATCTGCGTTATTTATGCTATAGCATAAATAACGCAGATTTTTACAAATTATAAAAACAAAAGGCTACCCGCGGGGGTAGCCCAAGAATTCGCGCGCCATTCGGCGGAGCCGATATGGATTGCGATTCTCTCTGAAAGAAAAGAACAACAGGATGCCGCCTGCGATTCCGAGACCGATGATAAACCTGCAATCTTCTGTACTGCAAGCAAGTATCATTAACAACGCCCCGGGAACGAACAACCAACCGTTCACATCTTGATTCATTGTGTCTCCTTTGATATCGGGACTATTTGTACACGATTACAAGCGTTAAAAGCATGTCCGGACAGCCAACCTGAGGAATTAAAGTTATCATCTGATTGACCGAAACAATCTCAACATGAAAGTGTTGGGATTGCCATTCAGCCAGCCTTTCATTGATCTCCGTAATTAACAGGGATTCAATGTTTTTGCAGGCGTGCAACATTACGATTTTCATAGTATCAAACCTCCTTGATTTTCTTTTCTTCTAAATTGTTAAAGACCTATCAAACTTGAGGTTACTATAACACGCCTGACTATATTTTGTCAAGCCCAGAAAGCAATATCGCTTGAGAATAATCGATTATATCGCCGGCGCCCATCATTACTATGGTAACAGGGGATTTACCCCCGCACCCAACTGTTGGGTGAGGGGGTTTATAGCCCTTAATTACGTCAAAAATAGCCTTATTTAAGCCCTTTTTAGGGTTTTCCAGGTATATTGAGCCCTTGATGTATTTAGCCAAGGATTTTGAGCTATATCTGTTATTTCCCCGGGATTTTTCCCTGCCAGCCACCTTATAAATAGGGAATATAATAGTTTTATCGGCATCGGAAAAAGCGCGTGTAAAATCCTTGAAAAGCGCCTTAAGTCGTTTAGCCTGGTGCGGCTGAAAAACACATATCAGCTTATTTTTTGGATATTTTTCTTTAAGTCCCTGAAGCGTAGCCTTGATTTCATTGGGATGATGAGCATAATCATCAAAAAGAATTACTTTATTTTTTAACTTAAAACTTAAAACTTTTAACTTTCCTTTATATTCCATCCTTCTCCAAACTCCTTTGAATTTGCTGATTGATTTTAAAATTATTTTATCGGAAATGCCCAGCCCTTTGGCAACGGAGTAGGCGACAAAAGCATTTAATTGATTATGTTTTCCGGGAATTTTAAGCGCCCGCTTAATTTTATTTTTAGTTATTGCCGATATATTTGATATTGGAATTCTCTTTAAAGACTTTGCTTTAGAAATAACTCCACTAAGGTTTTTATCAAAATCGTTGAATATTATCTTTGAACCGGCTTTATGATTTGCTAGAAATCTACTAAATGACTTTTTCACGCCCGTAAAATTTTTATAAAAATCCAAATGCTCGCGGTCAATGTTTGTGATACCAGAAATAAATGGGTGATAATTCCAAAATGCGCCGCCATATTCGTCAGCTTCCAAAACTAAATACTCGCTTTTACCCAAACGGAAATTACTGTTATTAAATTCTTTAAGTTTGGTGCCAACTATTACTGTCGGATCCAAACCGGCTTCTATCATAATTAAAGCAACCAAAGCCGTAGTTGTGCTTTTTCCATGCGCGCCGGCAATGGCAACCATCTTGAATTCTTTGGAGAGTTCACCGACAGCTTCAGGATATGATCTATGCTCCAGACCCATTTTTAAAATCCGTTTCATTTCGGAATTATCCGAATTAACAGCCTGGCTATGGATAATAAGGGTATTTTTCAAGTTTTTAACATTTCCAGAGCTATGCCCGATACGGATAACTGCTCCTTCTTTGGTTAAATCCCTGATTATAGGGGAGTCAGCCAAATCAGAACCGGACACTTTATATCCTTTTGATAAAAAATAACGCGCCAACGCGCTCACACCTATCCCGCCGATGCCAATAAAATGAATAGTTTTATAATTATTTAATGTCATATCAATTCTATGAGATTGCCGCGGGCTTAATGAACGACCTCGGAGGTCGTTCATTATTCTTCGCAATGACAGAAATTATGAAAGGGAGTAGTGCTCTTTTTCCTATACTACCTGTCGCACAATATACCTTTTGCGACATATTATCCTATATACAAGACGAAAAGCGCTCAATAGCCAATCTAGACCCTTTCCGCCAGCTTTTTTATCAACTCCATTAAAAAATTATATACTAATGAAAAATATTTTATAATAAATTCCGTAAAAATATTTATTATTTTTTGAATATCAATTCCTAACGCATTTCCCAACCAAATATTCACGCTGCCCAACAAACCCAAACCCTGCTTTAAAAGACCCAAAAGATCCTCTTTGTTCTGCGGAATATAGTCAAAAATGGCTTTGGCGGCCGCGTTAAACATGTTAAACAATTTAAGCCATATATCCATAATTTAAGTATAAACCTTATAAATCTGGGTTCCAAATTAAAGATAATCCTTGGGATCAAAAACTACTCCTACGGGAACTAAGCCTTTTGCGGGCGCTATTACTTTCATAAGGATGCTCGGCGTCCAATAAGCGCCAAAATGCAAATGCGGTCCAGTGGCATAGCCGGTATTTCCAAGATAGCCTATTACATCTCCGCGTTTTATTAAATCGCCTTCTTTAACATTTTGCCGTGAAAGATGAGCATAGAGCGTAGAAATATTATTTTTATGCTCAATTAAAACGTATTTTCCATACTGATATTTTTTCCAGGTACTTTGGTCATTATTATCAACTGCTACTACAATTCCGTCGTCGGCAGCCGTAATTGGAGTTCCGATAGGACCGCCGATATCCAGGCCATTGTGCGGCTTGCCTTTATAAAGATACGATTTTTCTCCAAAATTTTGGGTGATATATGCTAATCCGCCGTTATTTTTTAGTTGAATAGGCCAAGCGAAAACTCCGGAACGCTTAATCGGCAGCAAGGCGGGATCAAATGAAGTTCTTAATTGATCTTCAATCTTAGCAATTTCATTATCTAAAACTTCTTGCTGTTTTTCCAGTTCATTAATCAAGTTTTGATAATTTTTTTCCTGATTTTTCGTTTGGGCTAATAAATTATTTTTTTGTGTTTTAGAATCCTGTAAAATTAATTTGCGATTTTTAAGATTTTTATTTTCCAGCTCAACTTTAGATTTTTTAGCAGAGCTATCCGTGAGATTACTAGAAAGTTGTTTGGTAAGACCTTGCAAAGCTGAAACCTCGCTTGATAATCCTGAATTTATATTTAAAATATTTTGAGCTTCATTAAGACTTTCTGCAATGCTTTTATTTTTTAAAATAATAATTAAAACGGTTTCCATATCTTTCTTTTGAAGCTCCCTTAAAAGTTCGGCAATCCCTAATTTCTTAATATCAATCCGAGATTCTGTGTCGCCTATGTCATATTTTAAAGCTTCAATTTCCAGGTTTAACTTTTGAATATTTAATTCGCTGGATTTTACGCTTAAATTAACCTGATTTATCGTATAATCAGCTTTTTTAAGCTCATTTTGGAGAGACTTGCTTTTGTTTTCGGTATCTTTTAAGTCCTGCTCGGCCTGATTTATTTTTGTGTTTATATCAGAAAGTTCTTTAGATTTGTCCTCAATGCCCTTCTTTAATTCGGCCGGGGTTAGATCTGCCGCATAGGATCTGGAAATAGAGATCATTAAAAGACAAAAAATAAATAAAGGCGCTACAGTTTGTCTTATATTTTTTATTATCATCAATAAAAAACTATTTTTTAATTGCAATTTCTATGCGCCTGATCGTTTCTTTCTTGCCCAGAACATCCATAATATCGAACGGGCCAGGAGACTTATCCTTTCCGGACAAAGAAACCCTTAGCGGCCAAAGCGCCTCTCCCCTGCCGATCTCATTGGCAAGGGGCATCAGAACAGATTCCAGTTTCGCCTTATTAAAATCACTTTCGTTTATTTCTAAAATTTTTTCTAAAACTGATTTTAAATTTTGGACGGCTTGTTCAAGCGAAGATTTTTTCCAGACCAAAAGCTGTTTTTCGTAATTCGGCAAGTTAAAGAAAAATTCGTTTATTTCCTTAAAATCAGTCAGTTTTTCCATTCTATCTCTTGATAGATCAATCAGCTTATCCATAAAATCATTATTCTTTCCGTCGGAGACGGATCCGCCTTTGGCGGAAATAAAATCGTGTCCAAAAATATCCGCTAAAGATTTTTTTAACTCTGAAACCGGAGCTTTCTTGATATATTCCGAATTAAGCCAATTTAATTTTTTAACATCAAAAATAGCTCCGCCTTTTTGCACTCTTTCCAGGGAAAATTCATTGATCAATTCATTTAAATTCAAAATATCTTTGTCTTCTTTCGGATGCCAGCCCAATAAGCCAATAAAATTAATAATGGCTTCCGGTAGATATCCAAGCTGTTTATATTCAAAAACTCCGGTGGCGCCATGACGTTTAGAAAGCTTGGATTTATCCGGGGCAAGGATCATCGGCAAATGCGCGAACTTTGGAGCCTCCCAGCCGAACATTTTATAAAGAATCAAATGCTTGGGCGTGGACGGTAGCCATTCTTCGGCGCGAATCACGTGGGAAATTTTCATTTCACGGTCGTCAATGACATTGGCTAAATGATAGGTCGGGTAACCATCGGATTTTAAAAGCACCTGATCGTCTATAAGCGACTGATCAAATTCAACGTCGCCCCTAATAAGATCGCGTACTATGATTTTTCCGGATTTAGGCATTTTCATCCTTATCACATAAGGCTTTATGCCTTCAACCCCGTTAGAAATAGCCTGCCCCAAAGGCCCTTCGGGCGCGCTAGCGCGGGCGTGATTTCTAACGGGGTCAACTTCAGATATTTTGATCCCGGCTTCGCGGCAATGGCCGGAATACATCGGCGGCCTTCCCATTTTCATCTGTTCTTCCTGATCAGCGGTCAATTTTTCTTTAGAACAAACACAAATATATGCTTCTTTTTTTTCTAATAGTTCTATGGCTCTTTTTTTATAAATATCAACGCGTTCCGATTGAATCATTACTTTTCCTTCGTTATCTAATTCCATACCAAGCCATTTAAGCGCGGTTTTTATGCGTTCAATAGAACCAGGAACCAATCTCTCCCTATCTGTATCCTCGATTCTTAATAAAAATTTACCGCCATTATGTCTGGCAAAAAGATAGTTAAAAAGGGCTGTCCTGGAGCCGCCAATGTGAAGTTCTCCTGTTGGGCTTGGCGCAAACCTCACCACTACCTTGCTTCTTTTTCTGAAAATATTTTTTAAAAAATTCATAATTGTTTATTGTATTTTTTCTAGTCGCTAGTGGCTAGTGGCTAATCCCCTACTTCAATAACATTTCTTTAATTGGAGCGTTGTCGGGATAAATATTAAGACCGGCAAACGATAAAAGATGCGCAGCTATGGTTTCGGATGAGAATGGCCTATAAAAAACTGATGCCGACTTGGACATTTTTTTCAAAATTTCAGTTTTGGAAATTAAAGTTTCCAATTGAACCAAAACTAGATGACTTAAGAAATTTTCCTGTTCAATATCAATAGTGGCGCCGGATTCTTCAAATTCAATGGCATTTAAAACTTGGTGATCATTGGCCGCGTCCGGAAGCGGAATTAAAATTGAGGGTTTGCCAAAATATGCTATTTC
This sequence comes from Patescibacteria group bacterium, assembly GCA_038061675.1. Lineage (GTDB taxonomy): Bacteria > Patescibacteriota > Minisyncoccia > UBA6257 > 02-FULL-45-10c > JAHILT01. Next base: position 10,218 of record JBBTYU010000061.1, read on the forward strand.
AAAAATAGTGCCGGCTCCGGCGCGGGCCAAGATCAGATCAGCGGCAATATAAGCGCTTTTTAAATTATTTTCTAAATAAGGATAAAATTTATAATTATTCTTTATTGAATCAGGCAGTGTCTGGCTCAAAAAATCATAATCTTTTTTATACTCATCAAAATTATCTAGTCCAATCTGATGTAAAATTTGAAATTTTACGGCAAGAAACTCAATATTCTTAATTACAAAATTATTAATAATAACTGCTCCTTGAGAACCGCCCAAAATAAGCAAAACTGGCCTTTCCTGGTTAAAATCAAATTGTTTTTTTGCTTCTTTTTGTTCAATTTCCGTAATTACCGCGCTGGAATCGCCTTTTCCCATTATCAATTCATTTCTAATGGGATTGCCCACTACCCCAATATTTTTATTGGGAAAATATCGTTTAGCTGACTCAAAAGCCAAAAATATTTTTTTAGACATTTTTCCGCTAATTAGATTGGCTAATCCGGGAACGCTGTCCGACTCATGAATGACTATTGGAACAGCAAAAAACTTGCAGACAAAAAGAATCGGCAAAGAGCCGGGACCGCCTTTTGAAAAAACCACGCTCGGCATAAAGAAAAAAACTTTAAATAAAGATTGGAAGATTGCTATAAAAAATTTAAAAAAATCAATAAAATTTTCAAAGGAAAAATATCGCCTCAATTTACTGGAAATAACATAAGAATATTTAATGCCGTTTTCTTTAATTAAATCCTCATAGCCGCCGGCGTCTCCAAAATATCTTAGATCCAAATGATTACCGCTATCCGTACCGGCAAAATATCTTATTTTTTGAGCAACTGCTATTAAAGGATAAATGTGTCCCCCGCTGCCTCCGCCAACTAATAAAATTCTAATTTTTTTCATGCTTAGTTATATTTACTATTATACCTGAAATGGTCATAAAGACCGCCAACGCCGTACCTCCATAACTTATAAACGGCAATGGCACGCCGGTTAATGGTATTAGCCCCGATATAGACCCCATATTTACAAACACTTGAATGCCGATAAGAGAACCGAAACCCACGAGAAGTAACTGGGCAAAATGATCTCTGCTTCTTTTGGCTAAAATAAATATTCTGGTAATTAAAATTAGAAAACACAAGATCAAAGCAATTCCTCCGACAAAACCAAGCTCTTCGGCGATTACGGCAAAAATAGAATCTCCAATAGGCTCGGGCAAATAACGGATTTTTGTAGTTGATTCGCCATAACCAACGCCGAAAATATTTCCAGATCCAATAGCAATAAGAGATTGGTTGATTTGGTAATTAGCGCTCAAAACATTTTGATTAGGATCCATAAAACTCATGATTCTTTGGGTTCTGTAACTATCAGGCGCTAAATATAAAAAGCCAAAAAAAACAG
>JBBTYU010000062.1:0-6070 GCA_038061675.1 Patescibacteria group bacterium
TGCGGGGGCTTGTCGGCAAGCCTTGAAATTTTCAACTTATCCTGGCAACGCGTTTGAGGATTATTATTGAGATAGGTTCTAGTAAAAGTGATAGAATTATTAAATGGTAAAAAATAAGCATTTTTTAAACCAACAATTAAATAAGGATTTTATTGTAAAAGCCTCTTTGGGCATTATTGTGGCGGCGGCTTTTTTTATCAGGATATTTAATCTTGGCGGACAAGATATGGCGTCCGACGACGTGCTTTATTCATTTCGTTCAATAGGGCTCGTGGATTATGTTGCTTCATTGAATTTTCAGTCAACGCCCATGAGTTGGTTTTCAGATCATCAATGGTGGCAGAGCTTGTCTTTTCATGACCACCCTCCTCTAGTTTTTATTATCCAGTGGATTTTTTTCAAGATCGGCGGAATAAATGTCTGGGCGGCGCGAATGCCGTTTGCGCTTGCAGGCGCGCTTTCCGTATTGTTTTTGTTTTTTTTGGGAAGAGAATTATTTAGCGCGCGAATTGGGCTATTTTCGGCAGCGGCTTTGGCAGTTGCTAATTATGCCGTATGGATTTCCAGGATAGGCTTGCTAGACGGCTTTTTAGTGCTTTGGATAATTCTTTCATTATATTTTTTTGTAAAAGCCGAAACAAAGCCCATTAATTATCTGTGGTGGGGGATTTTTTGCGCGGCCGGAATTTTAACTAAATACACGTTTATTTTTATGTCTCCGGTTTTTATCGCCATGTTATTTTTTAGAAGAAAAACAGTTTTTAAAGAAAAATGGTTTTATATCGGAATAATTGCTTTTTTTATTCTTATTTCTCCGATAATTATTTACAACATAATGATGTGGCAGACAAGGGGGCATTTAGATTCAACCTTGTCTTCAATGATAGGGAAAATTCCCGAGGATTTTAAGGGATTAGCTAGGAGTTCTGACAGGAATATGGATATTCTTTCAGCGCTAAAAGAAATTTTTTATGATAATTTTAGCATAGGATTTATAATTTTATTTTTTTCAGGAACAATCTTATTTATATATAGGACGTTTAAAAATAAAATAAGCAGGGATAAATACTTGATTATTTTATTTGGTTTATTATTTGCTTTGGTAATGCTTATATTCGGAGGCATTGGCGGCGGGAGATTCGGAGTCATTGTTTTGCCGTTTACGGCGCTGACTATAGGTTATCTGGCAAGTTCGGCCATTGAATGGTTTGATCTAGGGTCAAAAAAGAAGGCGGTAATACTGATCCTTTTATTATTTGGAATTTGGGAGTTTTTTTATGCAATTCAAAGCCAATTGGTTGTTAAGCCATTAATTAATAACAGATTGCTTTTGAGCGCCAATTTGCCGTCTTATGGCGGATATAATCAGCTTGAAAAATATATCAGTGACTTTTATAAGGATCAAAAAGCTAGGCCGGTTATAAATTTTTATGTAGAAGTTCCTCAACTTGCGCGATATCAGGAAAAAATTATTGGCGAGATATCAAAAGATAGGGCGCAATTGGCGCCATACGAACATTTATTGGTTTATAGCGATCGTTTGGCTTGGTTTCCAATGGTTTGGATCACTGAACGAAGGATATTGTACGAAGCGATTCCGATTATTTCTTTATCTAGATTTATAGGTATGTTGCAAATGAAGGGAATTGAGTATTATAAAAAATTCGGGCTAAAAGATATTACCATCATTGTTCCCACAGATAATATTAAACAAAATCAGTTAATAAGCGACGAAGAGGGGGTAGATGATTTTGTTAGTCAATTGGAGGCGGGATTGGAGCCCGACACTGAAATAAGCGGCGGGACTGATGGCAAGGCGCTGTTTAAGGTCTTCAGCTTCCCCTTTCCCTAATTGATTTATTGGAAAATTAGCTTTTAATATTGTATTATTTATAGCAATGATAAATAACAAAAAAGTAGTTGTGGTTCTGCCGGCCTATAATGCGGCTAAAACTCTAAAAATAACCATAGACGCCATTCCTGAAAACTTCGTTGATGATATCATTCTTGTTGATGATGCCAGTAAAGATAATACCGTGGAGGTGGCGAAACAGCTTGGTTTAAAGGTATTTGTCCATCCAAAAAATCTTGGTTATGGCGGAAATCAAAAAACTTGTTATAAAGAAGCGTTGAAATTGGGCGCTGATATTGCCATAATGGTTCATCCGGATTTTCAATATGATCCTGTTTATATTCCTCAAATGCTGGAGCAGATGGTGAATGGCGGAGCGGATGCGGTCATTGGCTCAAGGATGGTTTTTCCTAAAAATGCTTTGGCGGGGGGAATGCCGTACTGGAAATTTGCGGCCAATATTTTTCTGACCAAACTGGAGAATTTTGTTTTGGGATACAGATTAAGCGAATATCACTCCGGTTTCAGCGCCTATAATAGAAAGGTGATGCAATTGCCTTTAGAGCTGGATTCTGATGATTTTGTTTTTGATACCGAGATAATCGTGCAAATGCGTCTTGCGGACTTGAAGATAAAGGAAATTCCCATTAAGACAAAGTATTTTCCCGAAGCGTCCCAGATCAGCTTTAGAAGAAGCGTGAAGTACGGTTTTGCTATTTTAGGAGTGCTTTTGAGATATTTATTGTTTAAGCTTGGTTTCAAAAACTATGATCAATTCAGCCAAGTTAATAGAATTTCTTAAAAAGAATTATATCGGCCTATTTTTAATAGGCCTTATTTTTTTTATTGTGATTTTTTCCGCTGCTACGCTTACAACGAAGCCAAGATTTTGGGTTGACGAAGCTTTTACGGTGGAATTGGCTCATAACTTTTTAAAATTCGGAGAGCTGGATGTTCGGGTTGGTCCCGATCAATTTTCGGGAATACCTTATCTTATACAGTCAACCGGCTATCCGCTGACTGTTTCTTTGGCGGCAGTTTTCAGTTTTTTTGGCTTTGATCTGGCCATTGCTAGAATTTTTATGTTGGCGCTTATGGCAGTTTTTTTAATAGCGCTTTTTTTATTCGGCAAAAAATTGTTCGGCGCTGGAAATGCCATTCTTTCATTGCTATTAATAGCAACATTTTCTTCTTTTTATGCTAGCGGGAGGACTGCGGTCGGGGAAATTCCAGGTTTTATTTTATTGATTGCGGGCATATATTTTTGGCTGATTAAGGATAAATATTTTTGGAGCGGATTGTTCTTAGGTTTGGCAGTCGTGGCGAAACCCTCGGTATTTTTATTGGTTCTGCCAACCGTTATTTTTACTTTATTACTAGAGCGGGAAGATCTGTTAAAAAGAATTTTGAAGATTGGTTTAGGCATAGCGCCGACTATAGTTGTCTGGATACTTTTAGTTTTGGAACACCCGTTTCTAAAAACGACTTGGGTAGAGATTGTTAATTTTTATAAAAATCCCTATGGCGGGGAAGTGGCATCGAATATCACCGCTAATTTATCCGGTTTTTTCTACTCTACAACTCTTATTTATTTCGGCGCCTTATTTTTTATAGTGATCTTGGGCAGATATTGGTCAAAAGAAAGAAAACAAATATCTTTTTATAATTTTGTGATCTTTTATGGAATTATTGCTTTCGCTTATTATTTGCGCAGTCCGGGCTGGTTAAGATATATTTTGATCGCCGAGTTTTTGATTCTTTTTGCGCTTCCGCAGGCCCTAACAGATATTTTTTCAAGATTTAAAGAATTTATTTCAAAAGCCAATATTACCGGCGGGCAATTGACCGTCATCGCTGTGTCGCTACTTGTTTCCGTTCAAATAGTAAATCTTTTTACGGGGGCGCAAATTTATTATTCCGATTCAGCGATCAAAGCAGCTTCATTTATCAATAAAGAATTTCCGGAGAAGTCTGTATGGGTTACGGATTCATTTGAGACATCTGTTTTATTAGAGACCGATAAAAAATATCAGACAGTTAAAGTGACTGGTATTGCGCTGATCGGCAATGAATTGGTTTTGGATAATTACTCACCGGAAGTTGTTGTATCTTTAAATAATAAAGATTTTACCCAAAGCGAAAAGGCAATACTGGATAATAATTATGATATTTTTAATAATAATGCTGGATATGAGATTTATACTTTAAGATAAACTCTATTATGAAAAACCATTCTTTAAATATATTAAAATGCCCTCTGTGCCAAAACACAGAATTAGATCGTTTGTTCCAAGCCAATGACTATATTAGTCTAGATCCCTTTATTGTCTACAGATGCGCCCATTGCGATTTGGCCATTACCGATTTGGGGTTAATAAACAAAAATATTTCAGATTATTATGGCGGGGGATATTATGGCCAAAGAAAGTTTTTAGTGGAGAGTATTATAAATTACGCAAGAGTCAGGGCCATTTCAAGGATTAAAGATTTTGCGCCCTCTTTTTCTTTGCTTGATGTCGGTTGTGGTAATGGGACATTCCTGATGAGTATGAGAAAGCGCGGCTGGCAATCTTTTGGGACAGAGATTGCGCCGGCTGGACATATACAACAATGCGCGGGTGAGTTTATAAAGAAGGGGGATTTTCGAAAAAGCGACTTTTCAGGAAATTCTTTTGATGTAATTACGATGTGGCATTCTTTGGAGCACGTTGAAGATCCATTGGGGTATCTTATTGAAGCGGAAAGAGTTTTAAAAGATAATGGCGTGTTGGTTGCGGAAATACCCAATTTCCGGTCATTACAGGCAATAATTTTTAGGAAAAATTGGTTTCATTTGGATGTGCCGAGACATTTGTTTCATTTTTCTCCTAAGAGCGCCGGCATTCTTTTTCAAAAAGCCGGTTTTAACAAGGTTAAAATTAAAAATGGGAGTTTTATCTATGGGTTATTCGGATGCTTGCAGAGCGCATTAAATGTTTTTAGCGGTAGAAAAAATTTATTTTTTGATATCCTGAACAGCAAGATTTCTTTTGGTTGTGCTTATAAAGATCATAAAAGAGATGTGGCATTGAATACAGTCTTATTTATTCCGGCATTATTTTTTTCTATTCTATTATTCCTAGCGGAAATTATTACGGGAAATAATGGGATAATTTTGGTTTCCGCGCGTAAAATTCAAAACAATGCTTTAAAATGCTTCAATTGCGGAAATAAAAATTCTTATATTGTTTTTCCGGCCACCGCCGATGTCAATAATATTTTTAAAAGCAATTCTTATAAGATCACAGACTCGGTCAGCGGCAAATATAATGATATTTACAAATGTTTTAGTTGCGGAATTTATTTTATTGATAGAGATAAATTAGCTATTGATTTTGACCGCTACTATTCCGGCCAATGTTTAGATAACGACTATATTGAAGATGAAATGGGCCGAAGAAAAGCATTTAATAAGGCACTGGTTGTAATAAAAAATATACAACGCGAGAAAAATATAAAATTGCTTGATATTGGTTGCGGGCCGGGATTCTTTTTGGCTGAGGCCCAAAAGAATGGTTTTGAAGTTTATGGTTTAGAACCGTCTTTGGAGGGGTGTGGATTTGCTAGAAAGAATTTAAAATTGAAAAATATTGTCTGTGGCTCGGCAATCAATTTGGACGGGAATTTTCATGGTAATTTTGATGTTATAAGCGCTTTTGATGTCATTGAACATGTGCTAGACCCGATCCAATTTTTAAAAAATATCAATAAGAAATTAAATCCGGAAGGATTAGTGGTAATCACAACGCCGCTCATAGATTCATTATTTGCCAAATTATTAGGAAATAAATGGTATGCATTAATACCATCCCATTTGACTTATTTTACCGGTAATTCATTTGAGGATATTTGTGAATCATTGGGTTTTGTTATAATCTATAAGCGTTATCATACTAAATACTTGTCATTAAATTATTTAATCAGGCGTTTATTTAAAAAACAGGATGTTAATTTGCCAAAATTCATGAATTTTATTATTCCCATTAATTTTTACGATGAGGCTGAATTTTATTTAAAGAAAAAAATATGAAAATTTTTTTTGTAAAAAATAGATATCCTATTTTGCTGTTATTGTTTGTTGTCTTGAGTATTCTGGTCTCCTATTTTTATATTGGATACAGTCCCGAACTTAAAAAAGATGCCGCGCAATATTTAGAGGCGGCAAATTATCTCTCGCGG
>JBBTYU010000063.1:0-2672 GCA_038061675.1 Patescibacteria group bacterium
TTATGAATATGTGGATAACTTTTTGCCCCGTTTTATTCGTTTATGCTGTCAAAATTGACATCATAGAGTATCCTATCGCGCACATTCTTATAGCTTACCACCTCTTTTTCGGTAAACCACACTTTAATCTCATATTCAGAGTCAAATTGGCTTGATGACGCATGAACTAAATTTCTTACCGCTCTGTCTCCATTATCAGCCAAAGCGTATGAATCCACGGTATAATCGCCTCTCACCGTGCCAACGGCTGACTGCAACGGCTCAGTGGATCCAACCAATTTCCTGGTAACAGCGATTGCCTGATTGCCTTCCAAGACTATAGCCACCACCGGACTGGAGGATAAAAATCTGACCAATCTATCAATAATTTGCTGACCCAGTTCTTTCGGGTTTTCTTTCGCTGTAATTCCGGATTTCTTTTTTCCTTCAATTGAACGGTTTCCTAACGCCACTATCTCTTCTTCATTTTTAACATAATGCTTAAAAGCCTGCTCCTTTGTTGGAATTAAAAATTTCAACGCAACAATCTTTAAACCGACCCTTTCAAATCTGCTGATTATTTCGCCGATCAAATTTCTCTGAACCGTATCCGGTTTTAACAATACTAATGTTTTTTCACTTTGTAATTCCATATTTTTAATTTTTCTGTCATTCCAAAATCTAATCTGTATGTCATCCTCGGGCGATCCGCCAGTTGGCGGAGAGACCCGGGGATCCATTTCTGGATTCCGGGTCCCGCCCTTCTGGGACGAGGCTCGCTCAATTCCATTGAGCGGCAAGCCCGGAATGACAGAAAAAAAGCGGGAATGACAATTGTTTTAATTATTTTATATAATATAACACAAAATTACCTCCCAAACAAATTGTGTATGCTATAAATGATTAGTCTTTTAAGCTATACACAATTTTATAAGCTAAAAACTTTCAGCTCGCCTTCTTCTTTTACAATCTTTATAATCCCCTGTTGGTAAGTATTAAAAATTTGCGAACCCACTTCTTTTAATCTGCCTAAAGCTTCTTTGGTTGGATGGCCATAGTTATTTTTTCCAACCTCAACAACGGAAATTTTTGGTTCAACTTTTTTAAGAAAAGACAGATCTGAAGAATATTTTGAACCATGATGACCCACCTTTAAAATGTCAGATTTTATATTTTCGGATTGAGCTAGAATTTTTTCAATTGCCGCGCCAATATCAGCCGTAAATAAAGCCTTAAAACCATCGGTTTCTAGCCCCATTACCAAGCCGGAATCATTGGTATTTGCCGATAAATTGGCCGAATTAAAAACTTTTAATATTGAAGCGGTGTAAATGACGCTATCTCCTTTTACTAAGGCCATTTTAACTATTTTCTTCTCTGAAATTATCCTATTAAACTCCGCCCAATTATTATTGTCTCTGTCATCGCCATTATATAAAATAGCCCCGATTTTATAATTTTTCAAAAGCTCTATAAAACCGCCGAAATGATCAAGTTCCGGATGCGTAACAAAAACCAGATCAATATATTTATCCAGTCCCAAAATTTTTTCCAGATTAGAATTAAGACCTCCATTTATCGGTCCTCCGTCAATTAAAAATTTGACATATTCACCGCCGCCAGCTTGCCCTGAGCTTGTCGAAGGGGGCAAAAGCAACAAAGAACTGTCTCCTTGTCCAATGCTCAAAAAATAAAGTTCCGAACCGGATATGGATCTTGGAAAAATTATTAAATACCAAACCGCTATATTTATGGCTATTAAAAATAATCCGATGTATATAAATAAATTAAATTCTTTTTTCATATATATGTTTAGTTGTCATTGCGAGGTTCGCCAGCAGGCGAACCGTGGCAATCTCATAATATTATAGATTGCTTCTCCGCCCCGCATTGCTGGGCGGATCGCAATGACATGAAAATAAAAGCAAATATTGCTAAATAGTAAATTATCCAAAAATAAAAACTCACACTATCTATCTTTAACGGAACAGAAAATCTGGAAAAAATATTTATTATGAAAAATTCGTAAGAAATAAGTATATTTGCTAAAACTCCAAAAAAATTAGCCAAAAAAGCGGAAAATAATCCCAGACCGGCCATAACAAACCCGATTCCCATTGTTATCGGAATAAATTCTAAAATTAGAACATTGGCTAATAATGAGCTTAAAGAGAAAAATCCAAAACTGGAAAGCAAAATAGGCATAGCCATAATTTGCGCCGACAAGGTGTTTACCGCATTCTCCTTCCAAGAAAAAAAGCCTTTTGACTTAATTTTTAGCGCATTTTTTAAAACCGGCGACAAATAGATCATTCCCAAAAGAGCCGCGAAAGAAAGCTGAAATCCCACATCAAAAACCAATACTCTTGGATTAAATAGAACCATGATAAAAGCGGCTATGACTATGGCATTACGCGGATTAAATAGCCTTTCGGCCTGAATAGCAAAAAGACCGATCGTACCCATAATAGCCGCCCTAACCACCGAAGCCTCGGCGCCAGCCATAAGCACGAACAAGGTGATTGTTAAAACGCTTAAGTAAAAAGAGACGGCATTGCTAAAAAATGAAGCGAATACCAAGCCGACCGCCCAAGCAATCACTGTAATGTTATAACCCGACATTGCCACTAAATGCGTGGTGCCGCTTAAAGACATTTTTTCTTTAAATTCTTTAGAAAAATCTTCCCTGGCGC
>JBBTYU010000064.1:0-1452 GCA_038061675.1 Patescibacteria group bacterium
AACTCATCAAATTCGGGTGCATATGAAATTTATAAATCATCCTATTGTTTGCGATTCTCTTTATAATCCCAACGGCCCTTGTCCAAAGGGCCTAAATAGACTAGCTTTACACGCACAATCTGTAGAATTCAAAAACCTTAAAGGCGAAATTATAAAAATAGAATCACCATTGCCTGAGGAATTTCAGAAAATTGCAAAAATAAAACGTTTATGTTAGATTGTTTCAATGGCAATGGATAAAACAAAACTCACTTCGGTAAATGTGGAAGAAAGAAAAAAACTTGATTTTAATTCAGGAGATACTGTGCGTGTTTGGTCTAAAATTTTGGACGAAAAAGGCAAGACTCGTCTTCAGGCCTTTGAGGGAATAGTTTTGGCCAGAAAACATGGAACAGAAATTGGAGCCACTTTTACCGTTCGCAGAGTAGCTTCAGGTGTGGGTGTAGAAAGAATTTTCCCATTATATTCTCCAGCAATTGATAAAATTGAGATAACTAAAAAATCTCGCGCTCGTAAATCAAAACTCTATTATGTCCGCGTCAAAGCGGTAAAAGATGTTCGCCGAAAATTACGCTCGATTGTTTCAGATAATGATGAAGAAGTGGAAGAGAAAAAATAAAAGAGATATTTTTAATCTAAATATGCCCAGGTGGCGGAACTGGTATACGCGTAAGATTGAGGTTCTTATGCCGCAAGGCTTGGGAGTTCAAATCTCCCCCTGGGCACAAAATTATGTAAGTCCCCCTGATAAGGGGGTTGTATTTTGATTTTGTGTTAAAATTATCTATAAGAGGAATTAATTATAAGACGTTAGATAAATTTATGCTTTACACAAGAAAAGGGGACAATGGAACAACCAAAACCTTCGGATGCGACCAGCGCATTTCAAAAAGTTCAACTATAGCTGAAGCACTGGGTTCGCTTGATGAAATAAATTCTTTTCTTGGTTTATGTAAAGTGAAATCTAGGAAAGAAAAATTTTTAGTAGGGAAATTAGAAATAAGCCAAATAGTTCATGATATTCAGAAAAACTTATTTATTGTTCAAGCAGAATTAGCTGGGGCTTCGATGTCTATTGATGAAGAAAAAGTAAAAGAATTAGAAATGATTGTTGATTTCGTAGAAAAAGAACTTCCACCCATAAAAACTTTTTTCATTTCCGGCGGCACAGAACTTGCCTCAGTTTTTGATATTGCGCGCACTATTTCTCGCAGAGCAGAAAGGAGAGTTGTAGGGGTAGCGGAAGAGGGCAAAATTCTTGTAAGTAAATTTACTTTAGCATATTTGAATCGTCTTTCAAGCGTTCTATATGCTTTTGCTAGACTAGCAAATTATAAAGAAGGCATAACAGAACAAAGTCCGGACTATAAATAATTTTTTTTATGGAAACAGCAAAACAACCATGGTCTCTTTCAAGTGAAGAAATAATTTCTATTTTAGAAACAACTCATA
>JBBTYU010000065.1:0-1248 GCA_038061675.1 Patescibacteria group bacterium
TTATGAATTGCCATAAAATGATTATTGCTTTTTAATAAGCTCTATTAAATCTTGATCTGAAATTATATCATAAATTTTATCGCTATTTTTTAAATCAATTGCTTTTAAAATTTGCACTTGACTATTAATATCATCTGCAGAATAAACATAATCAACAAAAACAATAAATCTGTTGCTTGGTGAGAATTGCAAATTATTAAAATCCCAATAAAGACCTCCTTTGGCCTTTGTTTTATCCTCAAATTTTAAAGAAATTTGGCCAGTTTCCAAATTAAGCGTATAAATTCTATTATCTGTTCCGATGGCCAATAATTTTTCATCCGCAGACCAGTTAACACTTGGAACTCCGTCGTATTTGTCTTTTTCTAAAGAAGAAATGTCAAAACTATGAAACGGCCTGGATAAATTATCACTATGTTCTTTATTGGTATAATATAACAATAGTTTCCAATTATTTCCTCCTTCGGGTTTCCAATTTTCTCCCCTCCCTTCGTCTATCATTATAAACTTTTGCAACGATGGGCTAAAGGCTCCAGATGGCACTTCTGCCCGTTTTTCTCCATAATATTCCAAACCATAACCGCTAGTTTTTTGGGATGTTTTTTTGTTAGCGTCAAAAATAACAACCGGGGAAGAATTGCCCACGCCTTCCCCAGCAGAATGTCCATAAAAAAGCCCTTTTGACGAATCCCAATGAAACCAAAAAATATCTTTTTCGGCTTCTTCCGCAGAAAACAACAAATCAGACGGCTGGCATTGCTTAACACTTAAAATGCAGAGATATTCTTTTTTTTCTATAATGGGTTGCGAACCATCAAACTCACTTGGCGATGCAGTACTATCCACAACAAGAAGCGTAACTATTGCCTGACTTTTATCTTTTGAATAAAAAATTCTGGAAGCAAAAGAATCCGTCTTATCCGTTTTTTTATCGGCAGGAAATCCGGAAAAACTTTCAATCTTTTCAAAATCATTTTTATAAGGCTTTAAAACGCTTGTTATTAAGTCAATTTGATAAGAATCGCCGTCTAATCCTTTTTTAAACAGAACAACATCATCGCTGTATTGGGGAATTATTTCCTTTCTTTCGCTCTTCCAAAATAAAAACACAAAAAAAACCGCAATTAAAACAATGAATATGTATTTGTAAAAACTTCTTGTCATGGAATGATTATATCAGAAAACCAATTATCTTGCTAAAATTTTTTCGCCGTCGCTTTTAAAAACGATTGTCCCCTTTTCATCCGT
>JBBTYU010000066.1:0-5253 GCA_038061675.1 Patescibacteria group bacterium
GTATTTTAAGGGTGAATCTGAAAACGAAGATAAAGAAAGAATAAAGGAATACTTATCTAAGTTAGGAAGTCCGACCTCCTAACTTCCCAAATTAAAACTCCTTTCTACATCTAAAACAGCTGATAGCTTATTTCCTTTATCTCTTTTATTGTTTTGAGTTTTAAAATAAGTTTTTCTATTTTATCCGTAGTGGTTAAGTCGCACTTGAATTTTAATATTGGGAATCTGGCATTGGTGATGGTGTTTATAGCGAGGATATTTACGTGATTTCTGGAAAAAATCGCGGTAATTTCCTTAAGAAGGCCTATTTTATCTTCCGTGATGATTTTTATATCGCTGCCGGCGATTTTGGCGACAGATAATTTCTTTTCCTTTTCTTTCAAGCCGCTTCTAATATGATTTTTAGCATTGGTAGTTTTTACAAAGTTCAGCCAAGACTCGGAAGGTTTTTTGTTTTTTTGCGTGAATATTTCCAGAATATCGCCGGAGCGGAGCTGATAATCCAGCGGCGCGATTTTTCCGTTTACTTTGGCGCCGGAACAGCTATTGCCGATATCGGTGTGAATTTGGTAGGCAAAATCAACCGGCGTAGAACCGGCCGGCAAGTCTACCACTTCGCCTTTCGGGGTGATGACGAAAATCCTATCTTTAAAGAAATCTATTTTCAAAGATTCTAAAAATTCTTCGGGATTAGAAAACTCATTTTGCCAATTTCTTAGCTGATTTACCCATTGCAAGTCCTTTTTATTGGCAAAACTGGTTTTATTGTCTAAATATTTTTTAGTGTTTTTAGACATTTCATAGGCCCAGTGAGCGGCAATTCCGGTTTCGGATTCGTTATGCATTTCTTGCGTTCTGATTTGAATTTCAGTGATTTTATTATCAACAAAAAAAACAGTGGTGTGCAGACTGCGATAGCCGTTGGGCTTAGGAAGGGCGATGTAATCTTTTATTTTATTTGGGAGGGGCGGCCAATTATTATGGATTACGCCTAAAGCCGCGTAGCAATCTTCTATATTTTTAACCACGACTCTTAGCGCGATCAGATCATATATTTTTTCAACATTCATGTCCTCGCGCAAAAGTTTTTTGTAGAGGCTGGAATATCTTTTGGCCCGATAGTCTAGTTTTATAACTTCAATTCCGGCATCAGTCAGGGCTTTATTTAAAATCGGCTTCGCTTTTTCCACGTAAGCGGCTCTTTCATCATATTTTTCTTTAATATTTTCTATGAGCCAGCGATATTCTTTCGGGTAAATATATGGGAAGGCCAAATCTTCCAATTCTCCGCTGATCCACTGCATTCCGAGCCTGTAGGCTAGGGGCGCGTATATTTCCGAAGTTTCTAAAGCGATCCTTTTTTGTTTTTGAGGCGGCAACGCGGAAAGAGTAGTCATATTATGCAGTCGGTCGGCCAGCTTGATAATAATCACTCTTAAATCTTGGCTTAGCGCTATCATCATTTTTCTAAGATTTTCAACCTGTCTCTCTATTCCGCGATATTTTATTTTCCCCAATTTAGTGACGCCGTCTACCAAAAAAGCTATTTCTTCGCCAAACTCTTCTTTTATTTTTTCAAGAGGATAATCGGTATCTTCAACCGTGTCGTGCAATAATCCGGCGATAATACTATCCTCATCCAGTCCCCATTCGGCGATAGTTTCGGCCGTAGTCAAGACATGATTAAAATAAGGCTCGCCATTTTCTCTTTTTTGTTTTTGGTGCAATTTAAAGGCTAGGTCATGGGCCTTTTTTATATTTTTATTTTCTTTTATTAGATTTTCTATTCTTAGCGCCTTAAGCATTTTATTTAATCAACTAATAACGAATTAATACGAATTTACGAATTGTCATTGCGAGCGGAGCGAAGCAATCTATTTATCGTTTGAGATTGCCACGCCCCCTCACCTACCCAATAGGTGCGGGGGCACGTCGCAGACTCCTCCCGCTCAAAAGGTTTTGAGCGAGGCTCGCCCAATCATATGGGCGGCGCAATGACAGAAAAAGGTTGTCATTATGCATTGATTATTTAATTTTATCTGGTCTATTATTTAGACACTTTACATTACTGCAGCGTTCCGGGATGGTTTTGGTGCCCTGCATCATTAGGGATTTACAGAGGTCGCAAATTTTTCCGGTTGGACGGGCTTTCATCGCAAAATCGCATTTAGGATAATTAGAGCAGGAATAAAACGGACCGAATCTTCCGCGGCGTTCAACGATTTCTCCATCTGAACACTTGGGGCATTTTACTCCGGTTTTTGCCTTAGCTTCCTCTTCTGGGCTCTTTTTAATAAACTTGCATTTTGGATAATTATTGCAGGAAATAAACTTGCCAAAACGGCCTTCACGCTCCACGAGTTTCCCAGTTGAACAATCGGGGCATTTTTCCCCGGTTTCTTTCGGGCCTTCCATTATGGATCCGTCAGCTTTTCTAGCTCCGACGCATTCTGGGAATTTGGCGCAGCTTAAAAACTTGCCGTTTTTGGATAGCTTGATTACCATTGGCCCGCCACAAACCGGACATTTTTCTTCTGCGTCTCCGAGATTGGTTATTTTTTCTATCTTTTCTTTTGATTTAACTTCTTTTGAAAACGGTCCATAAAAAGTCTTTAACATTTTTTCATATTCTCTTTTTCCTTCAGCTATCTCGTCAAGTTCGTTTTCCATTTCCGCGGTAAAAGAATCGCTGATATATTCTGCGAAATTGTTTTCGAGGAAGGTGCTGACTACATCTCCTGTGTCTGTCGGCAGTAAAGTTCTGCCTTCTTTTGTAACATACCCTCTTTCCTCGATTGTCTTCATAATAGAAGCATAAGTTGAAGGTCTCCCAATGCCTCTTTTTTCAAGTTCTTTAATGAGTCCGGCCTCGGTGTAACGTCCAGGTGGTTCAGTAAATTTTTCTTGACTTCTAATATCTAAAAGTGTAAGTGTTTCGCTGATTTCAACTTTAGGCAATTCGACATCTTCTCCTCGCGCATCTGGATCTGCCTTTAGCCACCCATTAAATAGCATTCTTGAACCATTTATTGAAAATGTTGGGATTTCTTTATCTGCGCCCGCTTGCGCAACAATTTTCGTTCTCAAAGTTTTTGCATCTGTCATTTGAGACGCCATGGTTCTTTGCCAAATTAGTCTGTAAAGTTTTTTCTGATCATCGGCGAGTCCGGCAATTTCTATGCTCGAATCTGTTGGTCTGATAGCTTCGTGAGCTTCCTGCGCGTTTTTGCTTTTTGTTGCATAAGTATTTCTTTGCGCGTAACCGGCGCCATATTTTTTATTTACAGTTGCGCTGATTTGATCAAGCGCGGTTACAGAAAGATTTGTGCTGTCCGTTCTCATGTACGTGATAAGACCGGCTTCATAAAGCCTTTGAGCAATGCGCATCGTGTTTGATGGCGCGTATCCAAGACGAGTACTTGCTGTTTGTTGCAATGTTGAGGTAGTGAAAGGGGCTTTCGGACTTCTTTTTGTTTCTGTTTCCGTAACATTTTTTACTATCCAGTTTTCTTTATTTCCAATTTCAAGAATTTTTTGAACTTCATTTATATCTCGCGGTTCTTTGTCGCAACTAAGAGTTATTTTGTCTCTTTTTTTAGTTTCGGTATCAGCTTCAATAACCCAGAATTGTTCTGGTTTAAAAGCGCGAATTTCTCTTTCGCGTTCCATTATGATGCGGAGGGCGGGGGATTGGACGCGTCCGGCCGAAAGTCCGTAGCGGACTTTTTTCCAAATAAGTCCTGAAAGATCATAGCCGACAAGCCTATCCAAAACTCTTCTTGCTTCCTGAGCTTTTCTCAAATTGTCATCTATTTCTGTCGGATGCGCGATAGCTTCTTTGATAGCGTCTTTTGTAATTTCGTGAAAGCGAACACGCTTTGGATTTTTCAAACCAACGGCTTCTTTAATATGCCATGCGATAGCTTCTCCTTCTCGGTCAGGGTCGGTTGCGAGCAATACTTCATCGGCTTTTTTTGCCAAGCTTTTTATTTCGGCAACAATTTTTTCTTTTCCATGACTGATTTCATAATGGGGAATAAATCCGCCGGGAATATCTATGGCGGCTTTGTTTGATTTTGGTAAATCACGAATATGGCCGATGCTGGCTCGGACTGTATATGCGCCCTCCAAATATTTTTCTATCGTCTTTGCCTTTGCGGGGCTTTCAACAATTATTAGAGTTTTTGTTTTGGTAGCCATTCGCTTTTATTTAAGTATGCCTTTTATTGTTAAGAAAGCAATTATTTGATTTATTTTTTGTACTTGGATTTTAGTCACTTCAGATATTTTGTCAACTGAAACCGGCCAGCCAAGCTGATTTATGGCCTCTAAAACTGTCTTTTCTTCATCTGTAATTTTGGCTGTGCCCGCAAGACCTTTGTTTTTCTCCATTTGGGAGATCTCGCAAGGCGAGACAATCCCAAGATCTTCCAATATCTCGCTGGCGCAAGTTACTAATCCGGCGCCTTCTCTTATGAGTTTATGCGATCCTTTATAGTTTGAATGGTTGGCTGGTCCCGGTACGACTAATACTTCTCGGTTTTGTTCAATGGCAAAGCGAGCGGTGGCTAAGGCGCCCGATTTTTCCGGAGCCTCTATTATTATAGCGGCTAAACTTAACGCGCTTACAATTCTATTTCGTTGTATAAAGCTGGCGGCGTATGGTCTGTAATCAAAATGAAATTCGCTCACCAGGGCTCCGCCGGATTTAATTATTCTTTGGGACAGATCATAGTTTTGGCGAGGATATATGTTTCCTAGGCCGGTTGGCAATACGGCAATAGTTTTGCCATTGCCTTCCAATGCTCCGCTATGAGCTGATTCATCTACGCCCATAGCCAGGCCGCTTACTATTTGAATTCCGGATTCAGAAAGTTCTTTTGCGATTTGTTTTGCCAATGATTTTCCATGAAGCGTGGCTTTGCGAGTGCCGACAATGGCTATTGATTGAATTGGTTCTAAATTACCTTGAATATAAATGGCTAGAGGAGGCCAAGGCATTTCTTTTAGATTTTTGGGAAAACCTTCTTCGTCATCAAGTATCAATTTAATGCCAGCCTTGTCTATTTTTTCAAATTCTTTTTCCGGATCAATTTCGGGAAAGCCGTTTTTAATATTAAGCCAGGCATCTTCCCATGTTTTTGTTTTTAAAGCCTTTATTTTTCTATAGTCGCTGTTTAAAGCGATATTTATTGCGTTGTAATAGAGTTTTTCTTGTATAATCATAGTTGTTTGTAATTATACTATAACTAA
>JBBTYU010000067.1:0-7052 GCA_038061675.1 Patescibacteria group bacterium
CTGAAAGAACTGGACAAGATGGGTCTACGTCCCGCTGAGCTTCCCGAACTTCTCGCCTTAGGAGCTGAGTATCCCAACGAACAGAGGAAATATCCGGTCGTCGCGCTTGGTTCTGTCTGGCAGTTCTGGTTCGGCATCCGTTACGTCGCGTATCTCGACGGGGGCGGTGACAAGCGCGGGCTGGTCCTGGACTACTTCGACGTCGAGTGGATCGAGGGCTGCCGCTTCGCGGCCGTGTGCAAGTAGGGACTATTGGTTCCTTGGACTCTTGGACTCCCTATCCGATGAAAATCGGATAGGGCAGTCCGGGGGTCTTTTTTTGTGATAAAATATAAATTGGTATTAGGCGAATTTAGGACTTTTGAAACACGGGAATAGTTTTAAAATAAGAAAGGAAAATTTTAAAATAATGTTAGATTGAGTTATAATTGGATAATAATTAAAAAAGTCGAAATTTTAAATATAAGATAATGTGAAGTTGCGAATGTATGCGAATACCGCAAATAATTTATTTGTAGCATTTGTATAAATTTGTAGATTAGCATTGTTTAGCATAAGCGTATGAAAAAAGAAGATTTAGTTGCGGTTGTAATGAAAGCCGCGGAAACATCTACAAAGAAACAAGCTATTATAGCCGTGGAGTCTGTGTTTGAAGCCATTACTAAAGCCCTCGGCCGAGGCGAAGAAGTTGCGATTGCTGGATTTGGCGCTTTTAAAACAGCTAAGAGAGCTGCCAGAGTCGGAATAAATCCAAAGACCGGAGCAAAGATACAGATCAAAGCTTGCATTAAGCCGAAATTCAGAGCGGCGAAGGCATTGAAAGAGGCCGTAAAGTAAAAGAAATTAACCTAATTCCTAATTTCTAAATAATGACCCAAGTTCCAAAGCAAAATCCCCCTTTACAAAGGGGGACGAAGGGGGATTTATTTAGGTCAATTAGAAATTGTTTTAGTTTTGTTATTTTATTTTAAGTTTTTGGCTTACCTTAGCGCTTATGCTTATAAAGTTGTTATAGGCATTTTTTATCTCTTTTAACGATTTTTCTATTAATGTTTGGGCGTTGTCTTCTTCTAGAACAATTTTTATTGTAGGAGTAGAGGTGGCTAATTTAGAAGTTGAAGAAGCTATAGACTTTTCAACGGTAGATTTAATCATTATTTTTTCTATTTTTTCCGGGGTAGTGGTTGCAGTTTCTATCAGCTCGGAAGTGGAGGTGGCGAAGGCGGAGGCGGAGGCGGGCGTGGATGTGGCTATATTTATAATATCTTTTTCAATTACGCTTATAATTATTTTTTCAGCATTGCTATTAAAAATTTGAGCATTGGTCAGGCTCTTCATGGCTGAATCAATGTATTTCCAAGTATCTTCTTTTTTGATTATCTTAGCGGTTTCCAGTTTTTTCAGGTCCGTCATGATCTTTTCCAACCTGGTATTGGCGGTTTTTAAAACATTTTTTTCCTGAAAGGCGAGGATAAAAACCGTTAGTTTCTTAACGTAATTATTATAATTATCTTCTCTCCAATCTTTATATTCTTGGGCGAGATTTTTTACTTCTTCCAGAGTTATTTTTTCATTTTCTGTCTTGATCTTAAGCTCTTCGGAATATTTTTTGTTATTATCCAAAATTTCCAAAAACCTTTCCTTTATCGCGGTTTGAGCATCAGATTCAAAGTCTAAAGAATTTATTTTATCTTTCAGGTTTTTTATTTCCAATAAAGATAGGCTTGTTATTTTGCCCAAAGCCTCCTTTCTGATTTGAATTTCCTTTATTTCTTTGTCTTGGTCGGAAAGCGCGCTGTCGTCTTTGAGCTTTACTAATTCATCAATTTTATTTGCCACTTCCTTGCTCGAGGGTTGAAGATTTTTTGGGGTTTGGGTATTTTCTTGGGCAAAAATAGGAGATAGGGTTAATGATAAAACCACTAAAGTTATAATTATTATTACTAATATTCTAAATATTTTTTTCATGGCTACATTGTTAATCTTCTTAAGAGCTCATCAATATTTTCTCTATTTTCGTTGCTATTAATATCCAGTCCTCCGATCTCTTTTTCTAAGATAGCGGAATTTAAGTGGCCGGGTCCATTTTTAGCTGTTTCATTCAGGGCGACGGCGACTTTTTTAGTAGATTCATTATAATATTTTGCCTCTCCAATATTAATTTTAATATCAACTTGGCCGGCTTCTTTTTGGATTTTTTCCTCATCTAAGCTGGATAATAGCACCGGCGATAAGAGCTTAGCGTTAAATCTAGAGAAGGAGTCGCTTACGGAGATCGTTATTAGCAAGCCGGTCAAACTTAGGGCGGCGCCAAACTTTAATATTTCAAAAAATCGAATGGAAAACCCATTTCCAATATTTTGAGGAGAGCTCAAAATCAGCCGTAATGAGTGGGCTTTGTATTCCCGGGAGGGTCCTATCTTTTTCAGCTGTTTAATTGTTTCCTCTATGTTTTTCATATCTTTATTTATTCGTATGTGCGTTTTTGTAGCGCGCTTTTCGTATACAATTCCTTTAAAATATTTATGGCCCTGTGTTGTATGAGTCTTATAGCCCCCTCGCTTTTATTAAGCGCGCTGGCTATTTCTTTATGATCCAAATCTTCCACATATCTCATTATCAGCACATCTTGATATTCCGGCTTCAGAGATTTGATCAGAATTTTTATTTTATTGATAGCGAATGGAATATCTAAATTATCTTGTTCTTCAAATCCGAGAGTCTCTTCGCCAAAGTCTTCTGTGTCTATTGAAATGTTCTTTTTGTCGGTGCGGTAGTGATCTATTACCTTGTTTCTGGCAATTTGATAAAGCCAGCTTGAAATAGGAAATTGCTTTTGTTTGTAATTTTTTATATTCTGCCAGGCGCTTAAAAATATTTCGTGCGTGAGGTCTTCGGCCGCTTGTTTGACCGAAACCTTAAAAAAGACGAATCGGTATATTTGCGGAACATAATGATTGTAAATTACGCCAAAAGATTCTTGGTTTCCACCCTGGGCTTCCTTTATGTATTTTTTTTCTTCCTCTAACATATAAAACGAATAGATAGGGGTTTAGTTTCTTAGGGCCGTCTTCAATAGCCCCTATAATATTATAAGGTATTTACATAAAGTCGAGGTAATGCCATTTATGGTATAGTAAAAATAATTCCAATGAAAAAAGACAAGCCTATTATTGTGACCGTGAGTGGCGGATTTGATCCGATTCATATCGGCCATAAAAAGAAACTTATTATATTTGATCTCGACGGCACTTTGACTGAAAGCAAAGCCGTAATTGACCAAAAGATGTCGGCGCTCCTCTGCCAATTATTGAAAAAGAAAAAGGTAGCAGTCATAGGAGGAGGTTCTTGGGAACAATTTAAAAAGCAATTTTTAGCGAATTTTAAATGCGAATCGGCGCAACTTAAAAATCTTTTCATTTTTCCAACATCAGGATCGGCTTTTTATCGCCATAAGAATAATAAATGGATTAAAGTATATCAGTTATCGCTTAATCTTAAGGAAATTGAAAAAATTATGAGCGCGTTTAGAGCGGCATTCCGGGAACTTCATTATAAGCATCTCTTCAAGACTTATGGCAAAGCAATTGAGAATCGCGGCTCGCAAATTACTTTTTCCGCTTTGGGTCAAAAAGCGCCGGTAGAGAAAAAACAGCAATGGCATGATACTGCGGACAGGCGCTTGGAAATGAAAGCGATTTTAGAGCGTTATCTCCCAAATTTTGAAACCCGTTTAGGCGGTTTGACATCAATTGATGTTACAAGAAAAGGAATTGATAAAGGTTATGGAATCAGGCAAATATCAAAATTCCTGGGCATTTCTAAAAATGATATGATTTTTGCGGGCGACGCTCTTTATGAAGGCGGCAATGATTATGCGGTGAAACGCGCCGGGGTGGCAACGATAGAAGTTAAGGATGCCGAAGAAACAAAAATCTTTATTCGCTCCATGCTTTCGTCTTTAAATAATGAACAAAATTAATACAAAACAACTTCCTAATATTGCACGCAAACCATGGGGAATTTTTTAATTGGAGCGAGTGAGGGGAATCGAACCCCTGTCATCAGCTTGGAAAGCTGAGGTAATGCCATTATACGACACTCGCATTATTTGATTATTTAAGCCTTTCTATTATAATAAGTTTCATAACATATTTCAATAATATTTTATTAATTACGCTTTATGACTAGAGCAACAAGGAATTTGATAAACATAATTTTGGCTTTGATCGTTATCTCTATTTTGGGCGGTCTTGGTTATTTGTTTTTTAGCAGCGGAGAATCTTTTGTTCCGGAAAATTTTGCCGAAGCAAGGATTAGAAGCTCTATTATAGCGTCAGAGCTCACTTTAGGTTTAGATCTGTCTCGGCAGAGTTTGAATAAAATTTCAGAAGAAGACAAAAATGGCAGATTTTCTTCCGCCCTAGAATTAGTTGAGCAAGAAATTGACAAAATAGAAAAAGCTAAAGCTATGGCAATGGAATTATCTGCTGAACTTATTAGTATGACCCAAGCCATTCAAGGCATAAAGCCGATTGTTGCCAGAAATTTGGCTTTAGAAGCGGTTTCTCAAGAGACCGCTCTTCTTATGCGTTTGAATAATTATCTAAACTCTTCTTTTAATCCGCTTTTAGAAACTTTAAGATTGAAGTTTTATGGAGATATAAGATATGACAGCGAGGATGTGCAGATTTTGATAGGAAATATGAATAAAGAGGCCAGAGAAATAAATTATATCAACGATTCTTTTAACCAGAAATTAAAAGATTTTGACAAGGTTTTATAAGAGGATTTTTAAAAAAAATAATCCCCTCACTCTGATAGAGTGAGGGGATTTTAATTTCCTCCTTAGTTATTTTCGGATTCTTCGTTCAGATTTTTCTTGGCGCGCTTTTTGAGGTGCTCCATGGATTCTTGTTTGGCGATGAGGACTGTTTCCGGGTTGCAGAATTCTTCAAGCGAGCCCGAATTGAGATCAAGCGCCTTTATTGGCACCAAATCCTGTCCCCCCTGCATGAACTCCGACGCCAACACCGACGCTAACGTGATTACTGGTTTCATTGCTTACTCCTTATTGTTTTACTGGTTTTTAGTTTCGGCAGCGGTTAGGTTTTTTGAGAGAAGTTTGGTCGCTTCGAAAAGTATCCCGACGCGAAATCCTTCCCATTTGCCGCAGCTGTTCGCGTAGACGACCGCAAAGGAAGCTCCAGTTTTTGCCGCGTTCTCAAGGGAGCGGTCCTCGAGGCCTATTTTGTTTGCGCAGACCAGCGCGTTTTTTTTCTTTTTGTGCCGTACTGCCAGGTTGGCGAACCCGTGGGGCGCATCATAATATCTCGGGGAGCGTATCATCGTGATGATAGTTTTTTCTCCGAAAGCGCTCCTAATAAGCTCGGTAATGCCTTCGTCATCTTTGTTTCTCCGGTTCAATACGTACACTGTGTCTATGCTTTTATTCATTTAGATACCTCTTTCAGTTATATTTCTAGCCGCCTTTCGGTACTAGATTGGTATTTTCAAACAGCGAGTTGATATAATAGCATAGGCATAAAAAAAGTCAAGCCTTACCCATTAGCTAATGAGCGCGTTTTATTTTATTGAATATTTTTTGTCGGACTGCCCTCCTTCGCATAAAGCTATGGACGGGCAATCGTCCTCCTTTACTACGTTCAGTCGGACTGCTGGGAATTGAACCCAGGCCACGTGTACCCAAAACACGTATACTACCGTTATACTACAGTCCGTTTTAAAACCTAGAAGTATTTTATTCTATTTTATGGCTATTTTCAACCCCGCACCTTTTGAAGATAGTTAAAAAAATAGATAAAATTTTATTACTTTATAGCTTGGTATATTTTTATACTACTTATCAAAAGAAGTGGCGAGGGCATTAAAAATGCCAATCTTCAAAAGGTGCGGGGTCAATGAGTTAGAAACTTTGATTATTTTACGTTTTTAATTTAAGATATATTTATTGTCATTTTCCATTTTGATCTTTAATTTTTTAAATTACTTATGTCCTCGTAGTTCAACTTGCCCCCTCACCTATTTTAAATAACTTCCCGTAGTTCAATGGATAGAACAGCTCCCTTCTAAGGAGCGGATCGAGGTCCGATTCCTCGCGGGAAGACATGCGGGTAATAGGTGCGGGGGTAAACCCCCTCACCTATACATAGGTGCGGGGGTGTAGATAGAACACTAGCCTTCTAAGCTGGATATCAAGGTCCGATTCCTCGCGGGGACACCATTCAGAAATAACTAATTTCTAATTTCTAATTTCTAATTAATGATCAATGTCCAAACATCTAATGACTAAAATTTTTGTCATTGCGAGGCAGCCGAAGCAATCTTGTTGTCATTCCAAACTTGATTTGGAATCCAGAAGTTAGTTGTTTAAACTAGGGCTCTAGCTTTCGCTGAAATGACAGTAAGGAGATTAGTTGACTTTTTATTTGTGTGTGTTAGTTTCTAAGTAGAACGTTGTTAATTTTATATTGATAAATTCAGGGAGATAGGAGGATAGTAAAATGACTAGTAAATTAAGGAGTAGTCTTAATTGTGGCTTATTGCTTATAGCTATTGGCAACATCAACACCGCCCTATTTTTTTTAAAAGGAATTATTGTAATACATCTTTTTGTGAGTTTAATACTTGTAACGGTCGGGACTTTTCTAGTTGTGCTTACCTTAATAAAGGCGATCGTAAATAAGCAAATAGAAAAATCGGAAAACCAGGACAAGCTGTACGAAAAAGATGGTTGGGAGTCGTGCGGATGCGGGCTGTATATCTTTACGAAAGCCAGAATAGATCGCGATGAAGAATTGAAAAGGAAAGCCGAGTCTAAAGCTTATATAGAAAAAATAAATTGGTTCAAAGAAGAAAATAAATAATTTTCTTTATAGATAAAACAAAGCGGCCCGCTATCGGACCGCTTTTTTATTTTGTTATTGAAAAAAAATCATTTTTTGTTATCATTAGTTTACTTAAGATAACTTAAGTAATGCCTGGGTAGCTCAGTGGTAGAGCGCAGCCCTAGATCTTTGGGGCTTTTCACT
>JBBTYU010000068.1:0-4005 GCA_038061675.1 Patescibacteria group bacterium
TGAGATTGCCACGTCGCGGACTCCTCGCAATGACAAAAATTAGGAATTTTTATTAAGAAAGGTTTTCAACTCTTTCGGCAAACTAGCTTTAAACTTTAAAGTTTTTCCTTTTGCGTCTTGAAATTCTATAGACTCCGCGTGTAAAAATTGATGCCCGATCTCCGGAAACAGATCGTTTTTGCGCCCATACATCTTGTCTCCCACAACGGGACAATGAATGTAAGCCAAATGAACCCTGATCTGATGCGTCCTTCCGGTTTTGGGATAGGCTTTTAATAAAGTTAGGTTTTGATTTTTATATTGAAATCTTTTAATTACCTCAAATTCTGTCGTTGCCTCTTTTGCCATCCTGGCGCAATGAACACTTCGGCGAGTGGTGCCGCTTTTTATTCCTATGGGTTTATCAATAACCACCCTATCGCTTTTCACGGTTCCATAAACTAAAACTAAATAAGTTTTCTTGATCTTATGTTCCTGAAAAAGCTTTTTAAAATGATCAAATGATTTTTGATTAAGCGGAATTATCATAACGCCGGAAGTTTCCCTGTCTAATCGGTGCACTATGCCGGGGCGATTTATGATATCTTCTCCCACATTTTTAATTTGAGGATAGTTTTTTAAAAGCCAGCCAACTAAAGTTTCCTCGTCCTTATTCAAGTCTTCCCTATTCAAAACAGATTTATGAACCAATAACCCCGCGGGCTTATTGATCACTAGAAAATCTTTGTTTTTATGTATTAACTTTGGCTTTAACTTTAACATTTATTAACATTACCACTTAAAATTGACATTTTCCATTTTTAAAACGGAAACCCCCGCAACGCGGGGGAAAAAATAAATATAAGTAAATCAACTAATCCTCACTACGCATATAGAACAAGCTGATAACTATCTTTGTCTCATTTGTATGTGCCCGTTCGTATGCCCCGCCCCACACTGCGGGGGCGAGGGTGGGCTACTTGTCCCGCATCGAACTTGTTCTGGTGCGGGGTTCGCATACTATTTTTGTTTCGCTATTCTTGAGGTGGAAATATACGAAGCCATAGCCCTTCCTATATCCCTCATAAACAAAGTACCTATCCCTAAAATAATCAAAATAACTACTTTTTTCACCGCAGAGGTGCCAAGAAAAGCTTTAAACATATAAGAAGCAACTACTATCGGGTTTTGCATGCTAGACAAAAAAGCATTTTCAAAAACGCTCTGCACGAAGACCAGTTTGCCCAAAAAATAAAAAACCAAGACCAAAAAAATTATTTCTAAAATAAATAAAGGGATAATCCGTTTGAAGAGCCAAACAAAATAGATCTTCCAGGCAACTTTATTTTTTATATTATTGTTCATTGATTTGTTTTATTTAGAAATTAACACTTTGTCATCCCGGCCCTTGAGCCGGGATCCAGCTCTTGTTCCTAGATTCCCGCTTCCGCGGGAATGACAGATCTTTTTTATTAATTAGAAATTAGAAATTTTAATTATATATTTTCTCCCACTATTTTTTTAAACACCCTCTTAGCCCTAAATATTCTCATTTTTAAAGCGGGCATAGATATATTCTCCTTTTTAGCTATTTCTTCGTAGGACATATCATCAAAAAAATACAGTTTCAAAACTCTGCCCAAGTGTTCCGGCATCTGGCCTATTGCCTTAGCTACGCCCTCTTTCATATCTTTTTCCAAAGCAACATTTTTATTTTCAGCAAAAGCCGGGCTCTCGTTGTATAGAACTGGATCCAAGTACTCCGTGTTTCCTCTTTCTTTTTTTAATTTTTGATAATGAGTAATAGATGTATTGATCAAAATTCTATAAGCCCAGCTCTTAAATTCAATGCCGGGACGCTTTTGGAAGTTTGCGGCATACCTATATATCTTCACGAAAGTTTCCTGAACAATGTCTTCGGCTTCTTCAAGATTGTGCGTAATGCCCCTGGCGGCCCTCAAAAAAGCTTCTTTATACTTATCCACCAAGAACGAAAAATGGGCAGGGTCTTCCTGGGATAGCTTTAAAATTTCTTCGTCTTTTAGGTTGTCTAAATTTCTATCTTCCATTACCGTAAATTTTAATTAGAAATTACTGGTGCGCCCTGCAAGAATTGAACTTGCGGCCTTTTCAATGTCAATGAAACGCTCTACCACTGAGCTAAGGGCGCATATTTATTATCATTATATTATAAGGAACTCTCAAATACTAAGCTATTCCCTCTACCAAGCCGACATATACTCAAAATCTGGTCGGCTCCCCGACCGCTTCGCGTCGAGGCTGAGCTAAGGGCGCATTTTTTATAATTTTTTAAAAAACGTGGGTGTGGAAGGAATCGAACCTTCGACCTTTGTCTTACTGCGCCCCCTACTAAAAAATGGGCACTTTGTGGGTACAGAAGGAATCGAACCTTCGACCTCTGTCTTATCAGGACAGCGTTCTACTTCACCCCGTTACACTTGGGCAGTGGGCAATGAAGGAATCGAACCTTCGACCTCTGTCTTATCAGGACAGCGTTCTACCACTGAACTAATTGCCCAAGTGTAACGGGGCAAGCTGAACTATGTGCCCAAGAATAGAAAATTAGAAATTAGTGCCTAGCCATTAGTGAAGATTTTTTAAGAATTTTCCTGAAAACTAATGACTAACTTCTAGTCGCTAGTGACTAATAACTATCCATTAATATATTACAAAAAACGAAATTAAAATAGCCCCCTAATTCTATATTATTAGAACACGGCAAAAACACTATTTTTGTATTTTACTGATCTCCAGAACCTTGATCTTATCCAAATCAAACTTCACCGTGCTTACGCTGGTTATTTTTCCAGCATTAAGCACTTCCTTAATTCTTAAAGCTAAAAAATCTATTGAATAAAATATGTAAGCAAAAACCAACGCGGACATTAAAATGCCTAAAGTCAAAAAAGCCAGATCTTGCTTATTTTTAAATATATGTTTAATTTTTTCTAAATTCATGCCAGTTTTGCCCAAGAGGGCAAGTTAATTAACGCAACCCGATCGGCTGCAAAAGTGAGCACCCTGTTAAATAAGATTTGAGGCGACCCCTTAAATACATTTTACCATGATGGGTTTTAAAATATTTTTCTCTATGCATAGCTTTTTTATAATCCTCAAATCTTAATTTTGTCATTTAGACAAAATTATTTAACAGGGTAAAGGTCTTGTCAGACAAAGCCCTTTATCTAAAAAAAACTTTTCCATTAATAGTGGCTGAAAAAACAGAACCCCTTTTTACTAAGTCTACACTAGAAGGATCTATAAAATATCTGCTTGACTCAATGCCCTTTAAAAATTCCGAAATGCCCTCATAGCTGCCATTAACAATCGCCCTAAAAGAAATCTGTCCGGGATCACTTCCGGAAGATACTTTTTCTTCGCCGAAATTAAAATTAAATTCCAAATTATTTTTTCTGGCGATATTTTCTAATTCTTTTGAAAAAGATAAAAGCTGATCTCTGGGAGGCAATATATTTTCTAAAAGACTAAAGTATGGATTAGCTTTTATGAATTCGCCTCTTAAAGTAGCCAAAGAAAGCAATGAATTAGATCTAGCGGTCAGGGCGCTGTATTGTTCGCTTATTTTCTTTACTGAAGATTCCATGTTAATTTTTAATAAAAATAATAAAATTACCGAAAGCAATATTCCGGAAAGATATAACCAATTATGCTTCAATAAATTTTTATAAAATTTATTCATGCCAAATTTGTATGATTTTTAGAGCTCATTTTTGTAGCGATTAAAAAGTATCTACAAATTTGAGCACCCTGTTAAATAATTTCGCTTTCGGCAAAATTACTGCAAAGCAGTATTTAACAGGGCAAAAGGCTTCTTCGAACCACTTTTATATTTTAACACAAAAGACCGCAAAAAAAGAAATTACTCGCTCTATTGAATTAACAATGATATATAATAAAACAATGCCTAATAATCTAGAAAAAATATATTACAACGCAATAAACATCGCCCTGAACAGCGACTATAGAAAAATAAAAGCTCTTAAA
>JBBTYU010000069.1:0-5596 GCA_038061675.1 Patescibacteria group bacterium
GACGGTATGAAGCCGGTACAAAGAAGGATTTTGTGGGCTATGTGGGACATGGGTCTGTCTTCCAGCGCTAAATTTATTAAATCAGCCCGCGTTGTCGGTGAAGTGCTCGGTAAATATCATCCGCATGGCGACTCCTCGGTTTATGAAGCTATGGTGCGTATGGCGCAGGATTTTTCTTTGCGATATCCGCTTGTGAAAGGGCAGGGAAACTTCGGTTGTTTTACGAAAGATACAAAAGTTAAATTGGTTGATGGCCGCGATTTAAGCTTTAAAGACTTAATTAAAGAATACAAAGAGGGTAAAAAGAATTATACCTATACAGTCAATTCAGCGGGATTAATTTCGGTTGCTGAAATTAAAAATCCAAGATTGACCATAAAAAACACTGAAATTATGAAAGTTATTCTAGATAACAAAGAAGAAATCAAGTGCACACCCAACCATTTATTTATGACAAAGAGCGGTGTTTATAAGGAGGCGCAAGATTTAAAATCGGGCGAATCACTGATGCCTTTATATGAAAAATTGTCGGAAAAAACCGATCGTTTGAATCGCGATGGTTATATTTTAATATATCAAAACAAAATTGATGAATGGGTTCCGGCGCATCATTTAGCTGACAATTACAACTTGACTGCCAAAAAATATTCAAAAAGAGACGGTCGAGTAAGGCATCATTTAGATTTTAATAAACTTAATAATAGTCCTGAGAATATACAAAGAATAGATTGGGGCAAGCATTGGCGTGTTCATTATGAACAGGCTAGTAATTTGCATAAAAATAAAGAATATAGGGAAAAGATTGCCGAAGGAAGGAAGAAATTTTGGTCTGATCCGGTTAATAGGGCTGAATATGCCAAAAGAATGTCTGAACGAAATTTGAAAAATTGGCAAGATTCCGAATACAGAGAAAAAATGAGCGAATTTTTAAGCGTGGCAAATAAAGAATACATTCAAAATCATCCGGAAAAAAGAATTGAATTATCCGAAAGAGCCACAAAAACATTAAAAAGATTATGGCAAGACCCGGAATATCGCTTTTTAATGCGCGAAAAAATTATTAAAGGAAATAAAAATCATACTACTAATAGAACTGGGAAAATAAAATTTTTAAATATCTGTAAGGAGACCGCAAAACAGCTCTGCATTATTAATGAGGAGAATTACAATCAAACCAGAAATCAAGTTTATTCTTACGGGTCCGCTCCTTTATGGAAAACCGGTTTGAGTAAATATTTTCAAAATAATTCAAATTTGATTCTTCAGGAAATTAATCATAATCATAAAGTTGTTAAAATAGAAAAAATTCTTAAAAAAGAGGATGTTTATGATCTAACAATAGATAAAAGCCACAACTTTGCTTTGGCAGCGGGAGTTTTTGTTCATAATTCAATTGACGGAGACGGCGCTGCCGCGCAGAGATATACCGAAGCAAAAATTTCTAAAATTGCCGAAGAAATGATGACGGATATAGAAAAAGAGACAGTGGATTGGTCTCCAAACTATGATGAAACCAGAATGGAACCGAAAGTTTTGCCGGCAAAAGTTCCTAATTTGCTTCTCAACGGAGCGGTAGGTATTGCTGTCGGTATGGCTACTAATATTCCGCCGCATAACTTGACCGAAATAGTTGACGCGACTAAAGCGCTTATTGAAAATTCTAAAATTACATCGGATGAAATTATGGAGATCATAAAGGGTCCCGATTTTCCGACTGGCGGAATTATTTATGATAAAAAAGCTATTAAGCAGGCTTATGCGACTGGACGAGGCGCCGTTACTATGCGCGCTAAAGCCGAGATTAACCCCCGCACCTATAAAGTAGGTGAGGGGGTAAAGGAAATGGGAAAAAATAATAGGATTGAAATCTCTGAAATACCTTTTCAGGTGAATAAATCGGAATTGATTATAAAAATAGCCGAGCTTGTTACCGAAAAGAAAATTCAGGGCATTAAAGATGTGCGCGATGAATCAGGCAAGGATGGACTTTCCATTATTATTGAACTTAAGAACGACACTTCGCCGCAGAAAGTTTTGAACCAACTTTTTAAATTTACCGACCTGCAAAAGAATTTCAATATGAATGTGGTGGCATTGGTAAATGGTATTCAACCACAAACCTTATCGGTTAAAGAAATTCTTAATGCATTTATTGAACACAGAAAAGAGGTTATTAGAAGAAGGGCAGAATTTGATTTGAAGAAAGCCGAAGAGAGAGCGCATATTTTAATGGGTCTCTTTAAGGCTCTCGGCGATATTGATAAAGTTATTGCCACTATTAAAAAATCAGCCGATAAAGAAGAAGCTCATAAAAATTTAGTTTCTAAATTTAAATTTTCCGACATTCAAGCCAACGCTATTTTAGAAATGAGGCTTCAGACTTTGGCTTCTTTGGAACGCCAAAAAATTGAAGACGAACTTAAAGAAAAGAAAAAAATCATTGAAGAATTGAATATTCTTTTAAAAAATCCCAAGAAAATTTTGGGAGTAATCGGAACCGAGCTCAATGAAATGAAGGAAAAATATGGCGACGAAAGAAGAACCAGGGTTGTTGCCGGCGGATTGGAAGAATTCAGCGAAGAAGATCTGGTTCCAAAAGAGGAAACCATAATCACAATGTCCAAGAGCGGCTATATCAAGCGCGTTAATCCGTCCAGTTTCCATTCACAAAAGCGCGGAGGCAAAGGTTTGATCGGCTCTGAAGTGGCCGAAGAAGATTTTTTGAGCCAATTTATTTTTTCCAATACGCACGACAATATTTTGTTCTTTACTGAAAAGGGCAGGGTATTTCAAACTAAAGTTTATGAAATTCCCGAGGCCAGCCGTACGGCCAAGGGCAAATCTTTCCATAACTTCTTAGAAATTCCGCCGGAAGAAAAAATTGCGAATATTATTTCATACCCGGATGACAAAAAGGGAGTAGCTGGATTCTTAGTAATGGCCACTCAAAACGGAATTGTTAAAAAGACCGCGTTAGTTGATTTTGCTAACGTGAGAAGAACGGGAATCATAGCTATTGGACTCAAAAAAGGAGATATGCTGGAGTGGGTAAAGCTTTCAACCGGAAACGATCAGATCGTTTTAAGCACATCTCTCGGACAAGCCATCAGATTTAAAGAATCTCAAATCAGGGCTATGGGTAGAACAGCATCTGGAGTTAAGGGTATTAATCTTAAAAAAGGAGATGGCGTTGTTTCCTTGGATATCGTTGCCGAAAAAGCTGATCCAAATACAAGCATTTTAACTGTAATGTCTAATGGTTTTGGAAAACAAACCAAGATCTCTCAATATAAAGTGCAGGGCCGCGGAGGATCCGGCATCAAAACGGCTAAAGTAACTTCTAAAACAGGAAATGTGGTGGCCTCATTATTAGTTGATAAACAGCAAGAACTTTTAGCCTTATCAGCTAAAGGCCAAATAATTCGCACTGAACTTGCCGGCATCAGACTGGCCGGACGCGCTACTCAAGGCGTGAGAATTATGAATTTGAATTCCGGAGACAAAATCGTCGGCGTGATTTGTTTTTAGGCATATCATTCAGTAGATATTTCCTTGTCTGTGATAAAATGAATCTAAACATGAACAGTCAAAAAGGTATAGGAGTTTTGGGAATTATTTTAGCAGTTGTTGGTATTTTAGTAATTGGTTTGGGGTCGGGAATGGGACTTAGATATTATCAAGATAAAATATCTAAAAAACCCGACACCCAAACCTCTATTAATCAATCAGTGGCTTGTACTCAAGAAGCTAAAATCTGTCCCGATGGATCATCCGTTGGACGCACGGGGCCAAATTGCGAATTTGCGGAATGTCTAATTGTTAATGTAGCTAGTTCTACGGAACAAACTATTTCTACTAGCTCTATAGATCAAAATATTTCCACCAGTTCTCTAATTTTAAGCATAAATGCTAAAGACACATATAAAGTCAATGAATATCTTACAGGAGCTACATATAAATTAAATTATACAGGCACTTCTTTTGATGCCGTAATTTTATATAAACAATCTCTCACAGTTTCAGGTACCGTTCCTGGCGCAACTATGTCCTACACCGCCTATGATACAGATTTTCGTACTATAAATGCTGGTGGATTTATTTCAGATGTTACCGTATTATCTCCAATTCAGACTAATATAGAAGTTAACGGACAAAAAGGACAAATTGTAAATGTTTTTTCAAATGAGGGTAAATATATGCTGACAATGTCAGTTTATAAGTGTTCAGATATTGCATCTAGTGGAAAATGTCCATCTGGAAATGTTTCAGTAGATAATATTCTGAAACAGACACCAATTAAAACTGTTTCTAAAACTATTACAGTAGCAGGCAAAGAAGAAGTGTCTATACCAGCAGGAAAGACTGTTTTAGATTGCGATTATAAAAAGGATCCTTTATGCGGACAAAATTTTCTAGATCTATTTGAGGCAAATCTTAAATCATGCAAACCTTCAATCGGCACTACTCCTATAGGAATGGAACCCCTATTAGGAATTATGAGAAGCTATGAAATTTTAGGAGTGGAAGATAATTTATGTGTAATTAATTTTAGTCTTTTAAAGATAAAAACAGCGGAAGATGTTCCTCCTGCAATTTTGAATAAAACAATGAATTGTAAGTATGGAGACTTAGAAAAAACTATTCAAAATGTGGCGGATATCAAAAATTGCTCGGGACCGCTTTACGACGAATTACAAAAATTACAGGGCCAAGCTCAATAAACAAATTGTTTTTAGTGTTCTTTAGTAATTGTTTCCAAATTAAAATTAAGGGGATATCTCGTTATGAGAATAATAAAAGAAGATCAAAATTTAATGATTATTAAGGATAGAAATATTTTTGTTTTTCTTATTGGCGCTGTTTTTGCTTTGGCTGGATTTCTAGTAATTTTAAAACCAGATTTTTTTACTGAACAACCGCCAACATGGTTCGGCTTCATGTTTTTTATAATTGGACTCCTCACTCTTTTTCAGGCGGGTGTTGTTACGGTTAGTCTAGATAAAACGTCTAATAAATTATTATTCCTCCGGAAAAAATTGATCGGCAAAAGCAATCAATCGGAGTATGCTCTTAATCAAATTAAAGAAGTAGAGTTATCGGCAGCCTATAATAAAAGCGGGTATTCTTATCATCTATCTTTTATTTTTAATAACGGAGAAATTGTTCCACTTAGCCCGGGCGCCTCATCTATTATAAAAATAAATGGGCGGCAAATAGTTCCGGAAAATGACCTCGGTACTAAAATATCTAATTTTTTAAATATTCCTTTTCAAGAAAGGAGGGCGCCGACCGTCGGTGAAACATTATCCGCTATTCAATCTGCCGTTCAAACAGAGATGGAAAAACAGAAAAAAGAATAAGCATTTAGCAGTATTTTATCCACATCTTACTTAGATTGACGAATATAGAAAACAGGCTTATATTATTAGTGAAGTCACCCGCGCCTGCCGAAAGGTAGTGTGCGGGTTTTTATTTGCGGCTAAACCATCCGCCTATTGGCGGATGATCGCCCGAACATTTTGATGCCAAAATGTTTTAGGGTATAATTTAGTCAATGGAACCAAATAAAAACTTGTTTCAAAATCTTTCTAAACCC
>JBBTYU010000070.1:0-2306 GCA_038061675.1 Patescibacteria group bacterium
CCGCATATACCTTTACGCCAGGACCAACAAACAGTTCGGCACGCTCTTGAGCGATTACCAATCCATAATTAGTGGTCGTGCCAGTTTCGTGGACTATTAAAGATCCATGTGGATTTGTTTTTATATCTTCAACAAAAAGAATATATCCAGAAAATAGGGTATTAATAATACCAGTACCTTTAGTTTCAATCATAAAGTCATTTCTAAATCCTATTAAACCTCTAGTTGGGATATTGAAATGGAATATTGCTATGCCATTTTCTACATTCATATTTTTCATTACGCCCTTTCTATTATTCATCCTTTCAATGATTATTCCGGAATATTTTTCCGGAGCCTCTATCCAAATATCTTCAGCTGGTTCGGTTTTCTTTCCATTTTCTTCTTTGAAAATAACTTCCGGTTTAGAAACTTGGAATTCATAACCCTCGCGCCTCATTGTTTCAATTAAAATTCCAAGATGGAGCTCTCCGCGTCCGCTCACAATAAATTCATCAGTTGATTTTCCTGATTCAACTCTCAAGGCCACATCATTATCCAATTCTTTTTCCAATCTTTCTTTTAAGTTCCTGGAAGTGCAATATTCGCCTTCCTCGCCGGCAAAAGGGGAGTTGTTCACGCTAAAGATCATTTTAACGGTAGGTTTTTCAATATTAATCGGCGGAAGAGCCACGGGATTATTCAGATCTGCAATAGTATCACCGATATTTATATTGTCTATTCCACTCACCGCAATAATATCTCCGGCTTCACACTCTGCGGCTTCAACCTTGCCCAGACCGACAAAAGTCATCAAACTGGTAATCTTGACCTGTTTATTTTTTCCTTCTCTGGAAATATGCATAATCTGTTGAGAATTTTTTATAGTGCCCTGATGAATTCTGCCAATTCCAATTCTGCCTTTATAATTATCATAACCAATAGTCACCACCATCATTTGTAGGGGAGCTTCGGGATGAAATTCGGGTTGAGGAATATATTTTAAAACAGCGTCAAAAACAGGCCTTACATCGGTCATTTTATCCAGTTCCGGCGTTACTCCCGCTTTTGCAAGCTTAGAAGAAGCATAAATGATCGGAAAATTAAGCTGCTCTTCACTGGCGCCAAGCTCAATAAAAAGATCAAGGACTTTATCCAGCGCGTAATTAATGCGGGCATTTGGTTTATCTATCTTATTTATAACTACAATAACCTTGTGATTAAAAGAAAGCGCTTTCTTTAAAACAAATCTCGTTTGAGGCATCGGACCCTCCTGCGCATCAACTAAAAGCAAAACTCCATCCGCCATATTCAAAACGCGCTCCACTTCGCCGCCGAAGTCAGCGTGTCCCGGAGTATCTATGATATTTATTTTTGTGTCTCCGTAATAAACCGCCGCGTTTTTTGAAAAAATGGTAATGCCGCGCTCTCTTTCTAGATCGTTAAAATCCATGATCATTTCCTGATCGCCCAATCTTCCCAGATCGGTATCGGACTGCCTCATCATAGCGTCAACTAAAGTGCTTTTACCATGATCTACGTGAGCAATGATGGCTATGTTTCTGATTTTTTTCATTTACATTTATCTATTTGAGTAGTTATTTCACCCCCTCACCTAATCCAATAGAATAGGTATTCTACAATAAAAATGCCCAAAACACAAATCTTTTATAACCGACCCATTTTCAATTACTGGATTAGGTGCGGGGGTATACAATAAATTAGCCAAAAAATCAAATTTTAGCCTAAAAACAAAAATAATTTCTATCTAAGATTTTCTATGATTGCAACCTCCAAAGGCGCGATAGGGAACGGGGAATAGCGCATTTCCGAATAAGCGCGGATAAAAGATTTTATGAGATCTATATGTTTTTCCGGATTTATTAAAGCAGAATGTTTTTTTAGCGTTTCTAAATTATCGGTGGTCAGTTCTTTTTTATAAAATTCTTCAACTTTAGGACTTAGTTTTAAAGCCAAAGCGCGCCTCAAATAATGAATAAGGTCTTTGGTCAGCTGAACCAAATTATATCCTTCCTCGTTTATTTGCGATAAATAAGCCAAAGATCCCTCCAAGTCTCCGGACAATATTAAAGAAGCAAGTTCGGCTGTTTTTTTGTAGCCGATCTTTCCTACTATTTTTTCTACGTCTTTAAGTTCGATACTGGAATCCATTGAAGCGATCTGATCTAAAAGGGATTCGGCATCTCTGAAACTGCCTTCGCCAAGAGAAGCTATGAGCTCCAAAGCTTCATCGGATATTTTTATTTTTTCGGTCTTTATTATGCTATTTAATTTTTTTAAAATATCGCTTATAGCTAGCTTTTTAA
>JBBTYU010000071.1:0-6176 GCA_038061675.1 Patescibacteria group bacterium
TTATCGGCAAATGGCTCCAGGTTGAGTGTTTCTTTTACGGAAGCAATACTCTGAATTTTGTTGTAATCAATAATTGCCACAAGATTATCCAATTTATGATGAGCTGCAAACAAAATCGCTTCCCAGTTTGAACCCTCATCACATTCACCATCGCTTAACAGCACATAAGTTTTATAATCTTTCTTATCCATTTTTGCGGCTAATGCCAATCCTGTTCCAACCGATAAGCCATGACCTAATGAGCCGGTGGATAATTCCACACCTGGAATTCCTTTATGAGAAACATGTCCCGAAAACAGTGAGCCATTCCGGCAATGAGTTTTTAGAATTTCAGTTGAAAAAAATTCTTTTTCCGCCAGAGCCCCGCCCAGCGGGGCTACCGTCAGGCAGGGATCCAGCCCCGCATTGCGGGGCGTAGAATAGTAAATAACCAATTCCCGCTAAAACCAAAGCAATTAAAATACCCAGAACTGGACCGCGGCTAGCCGTAAAATAAATGATCACCAAACTGAAAATTCCGACAAGAGCATAGTAAATTTTTAAATACTTGTTTTTAGAATTTATAAAAAGCCATGCGCAAAAGCCCGTGACAAATATTAAAAAGGCGGCAAGATAAGCCGGATTGCTCACGGTGCCGTCAATCCTAAAACCGCCCTGCGGAGACGGAATTTTTCCCAACACCTGCGATAAACCATAAACATTTTCAACCAAGCCGGAAATAACAAAGGCATTAAAAAACCAGAACCAATCTATTTTTCTGAAGACATTTCCCATAACCAAGAAATAGGCAAACAAATGTAAATAAGTAATAAGCCCCTCCATTCTCTCAAAATTTGACCAAAAACTTCTCAATGGATCAACGCCAACAACAGTAGCCGATGTGACAATTAAAATAAAAACGCTCAATGCCAATAAAAGCCCTGTTTTTTGCGGGCGGTATTCTTTATAAAAGATAGCCAAAACCAGCCAAAGAGAGAAAGCAATTTCTATGAGCGCCCTAAAAACAAACGCCTTGCCGGTAATAAATGGGAAAACTAAATCAGTCGCTATATAAAGCGGAATAAAGGGAACCGCGAAAAGACAAACCTTAATGATCCAAACAAAAATACTTTTCATATTGATATATTACACTAAAAATATAGAAAATAAAAAATCAGCTCATTTAAAATATTCTATTCTTTATAAAAAAAGCATTCTTTGGTATAATTCAAAAATGGGACAATTTAAATGGACAACTAAATACAGCGTCGGCATAAAATCAATTGATGAACAGCATCAGCATTTTTTTAAAGTAGCTAACCTGCTCGTAGAGACCGCCTTAAACGACGCCTCTACAAAAGAAGGAGTAATTGCCCTGCTTGGCAGCTTGGGAGACTATGCTTTCTATCACTTAAAAACAGAGGAGGATTATTTTGATAAATTTAAATATCCCGACGCGGCGGAACATATAGCCGAACATAATAAATTCAGAGATCAAGTTAAGGGCTATCTTGATTTGATCGGGGATGAAAAAACAGATATTAAAAAACTTGGCAAGGAAGCCGCGATATTTTCCGGAAATTGGCTTTACCATCACATTCTCTTAGTGGATATAAAATATAGCAAATTCTTTATAGAAAAAGGGTTGGAATAAATTTTAGTATGTTAGTATGTCCGAAAAAATAATTTTTCCGATCCGTATAAATAGATATTTAACCCTAAAAGGTCTATCGGCGCGCCGAAGCGCGGCAGACAGCCTTATTGAGGCCGGTTTAGTATTTATTAACGGCAAACTGGCAAATCTCGGAGACAGGGTTCAAGAAACGGACAAAGTTGTAGTCTTAAAAAATAATCTTCATGCTAAAAAATTAATATATATCGCCTTCTACAAACCCAAGGGAATAGCTGTTATTAGAGACGTGATCGATCTTCCCGGCGCCTTTGCCGCGGATCAACTGGAAAAAGAATTTGAGGGGCTGATCATTTTAACCAACGACAAAAGGATAGCGGAAAGAATGCATAATCCCCGCTTTGTCCACGAAAAAGAATATGACATAGAAATTGTTGAAAAAATACCGGCAGCCAGAGCGGAAAAAAATATCGGATCAGGCATTATAGTGAACGGCCAAAAAATATCAGCCAAAAAAGTTAAGATCTTAGGTACCCATAAAATGAATGCTGTCATGGTGGAAGGACAAACCCAGCAAATCACTAAAATACTTTCTTCGCTTCAACTTACGATCAAAACTTTAAAAAGAAAACGCGTTATGAATATTCTTTTAGGAGATCTGAAACCGGGCGAATCTCGCGCGCTAGAAGATACGGACCGAAAGGCATATTTGGCAAGCTTTGGACTAAAATAAGTTTGTCATCCTCGGGCCTGACCCGGGGATCCAGATCTTGGTTCTAGATTCCGCATCAAGCCCTTCGGCAGTGAGCTCAAGGTCGAACTGTGCGGAATGACAGAATTAAAAAGTGCGGGATTGACCCATCTTTAACCAAGGCTTAGTATAAAGTCATAAGAAGCTCTTTAACAAAGAACCCGTAGGAGGGAATATGAAAACTATTATCTTGGCGATATTTGTATTTTTAAGCTTAATTTCCGCTAATTCTTTCGCCGCAGACGACGGTACCCGCGGAGCGGTTTATGAAATGAATGGCCTAGTTTTAACCATTACCGAAAGATCTCTCAAGCTGCTTGACCGCGCGGATGATGGCAAACACGCCTCAAAGATATTAAACGGAGAAATTCACGCAATATCAATAAAAGAAGCAATTGAAAAAATGCAGGCTTCTCACGGCTTGTTCCACAAGAAAGCGATTACGCTAAGCCCAACTTCAAATTTGCTTATAGAATTTGAGGGCCGCATCTCTGACTTGATTATAAATCATTGTTGCAGGGGAAGAGATGGAAATTATCTAACCCTATCTGTGCCGAATATATATTTTTCTGAAAATTTAGCCATAAAAATAAATGGCCAAGAAAAAATAATAAAACAGCTGAACATTTCAACTGATCCCAGCGTCGGTCTGCTTCTTCAAACAAGGTTCTCATGGAGTTTGCTTAGCGATTACTGGTGGTTTCTCCAAAACAAAATGGATTATGACAGAAAATTCAAAGTTCAAGGACTGATCAATTACGCCGAAACAAAATCGGAAAATGGCGAAATTGAAAGGCTTGAACTCATGATAATGATCATAAAAATAAGCGCCCTGCCATAAATCAATCCCCTCGCTCTTGCAGAGTGAGGGGATTTTTGCTTATATATATAATATACTATACTTACATTCATAAACTTTGAATTACGAAACTAGTCGGAATTGCTCTTTTTCAGGAGACTCCCGCAGTTCGACGGAATGAGGGCGAGGCGAAAATTCAGCAGAATTTTACGCCGCGCTCCTGAAAAAGAGCAATGAGTAAGAGTTTCGTAATTCAAAGTTCATAAAATATGAAATCATTAACCATAATTCCAATAGTCCTTATAATCATCGCCTCTTTAGCATTGGCTAGTTTTGCGATGTGCCATTTTAACTCGCTTGTCCATAATAATTGCGCGGTTGGCATTATTGAAAATACCGGGTGCGATATGGCATTAAACTCAATCCAATCCGCCTTATCGCATATTAATACCATAGAAGGCTTTTCTTCGGGAATTGTTAATGCCATCGGCATATCTCTCTTCTCCTTGCTTTTAATACTCTGTCTTTTTGCCAGATCTTTAGATATCAAAAAACTGCGCGATGCCGCTTTTAATAAGCTTGCCCGCCGCGAAGAAGAAATTATCGTTCGTGTCCATAAATATTTACGCTGGCTTTTCTTGCATGAAAAGCGAGATCCGCATATTTTTTACGCCGTGGCATAAGCGCGACCCGCTTGTGTTTTCGGCTTTATAAAACCGTATTTACCGCGGTTTTTTGTTTATAAAATTAATTGTCATTGCGAGTGCCGCCGAAGCCCTGCCTGCCGGCAGGCAGGAATCTATCTGTTCTGTCATCCTCGGGCTTGACCCGAGGATCCAGAAAAAGACTGGATTCCGTATCCCGCCTTTGGCGAGGCTCGCATGGGGCGGCAAGTACGGAATGACAAGAGAAATAGATTGCCGCGCCCCCTCACCTACCCAATAGGTGCGGGGGCACGTCGCAGACTCCTCCCGCTCAAAAGGTTTTGAGCGAGGCTCGCCCAATCATATGGGCGGCGCAATGACGAAGCGGTTTGGAACAACAAAAAAATAAAAATAAAAATAAAAAAATGGAAAATAAAGAATGTTGTGAAAATACAAATAGCCATAAAAAATCCGAGCAAGGCTACATCTTGCCGGGCTACGTTTTGCCAGTAAGTATTCTTTCCGCTTCTATAATTCTTGCGGGAGCGATGCTATACAGCAGCAATGCAAAATCAATCAATTCAAACTCAAAAAATAACGGGTCAGAATCAGCAACCCAAACCGAACAAGAACTTTTAGCGCGTGAAGAAAAAATAGGCCCGTCAAAAGGGGTAACGCTTCCCGCGCGCTGGGACGATCTTGGAAAAAGAATGGTAGAAACGGGGGTCATTGATGAAGCGCAATTTAAAGCTCTTTACAATGAACGCGGCGGATTGCCCGAAGGAACCGAAGCGCTTTTAACCTCAAGTGGAAATGGCCAACTGGTAATAAACAGAGAAAATTCGGGAGCGCTTTTAAATTTACTTTGGGCATTAGGATTGGGAAATAAAAGCGATGTTTTAGAACAAGGTCCTATGCAAGATCCGCAATACGGCGGAGCTGGAAACTTTGCCGCAACCGGCGGCTGGACAATTGCCAAGGGCGACGCGATGGATCACTACGGCAAACATAAATTCATAACTCTTTCAGCCGAACAAAAACTATTAGTTGAAAAAGTATCAAAGGGAATTTTCAGGCCGTGTTGCGGAAACTCAACCTACTTCCCTGATTGCAATCACGGGATGGCGATGCTCGGACTTTTGGAATTGATGGCTTCGCAAGGCGCGACGGAAGAGCAAATGTATAAATCCGCATTGGCGGTAAATTCATATTGGTTTCCGGAAACCTACATCAACATCGCCAAATATCTTGAAGGAAAAGGCATAGATTGGAACGCAGTCGATCCAAAAGAAATCTTAGGCGCAAGCTATTCCAGCGCTCAAGGATACAAACAAATATTAAGCCAAGTCGAACCCGTCCAGAAAAAGTCGTCTGGCGGATGCGGCGTATAACCATATGGATATAATTATTGGCGCCTCCCTGATTGCCGCGTTTATTGCCGGTATCGCAGCGCTCTTTGCGCCCTGCTGCATTACCGTCTTGCTCCCCTCCTATTTCGGCTCTATTTTTAGAGAAAAAAGAAAGGTGTTTTTGATGACATTCATTTTCTTTTTAGGAATTCTTACCGTATTCCTTCCTTTAGGTTTAGGCGTATCCGTTTTAGGCCAGATCTTCAGCAAATATCATCAGATCATCTTTTCTGTTGCCGCGATATTTTTCTTATTGCTCGGAATAACATTGATAGCGGGAAAAAGAATGTCGCTTCCGTTCAATGTCCATCCAAAAATTGAAAAATACGATTATCTTTCAATTTTTATTCTGGGAATATTTTCGGGCATAGCCACGACTTGCTGCGCCCCGGTTCTTGCCGGCGTCATAGCTCTTTCAATTTTGCCAGGGTCTGTAATTTGGGGGCTGATCTATACTCTGGCCTATGTCTTAGGAATGGTTTCCCCCCTCTTTCTTATCGCGTTTTTCTTGGACAGAATTAACTTAACAGAAAAATTCTTAGCCAAAGCCGCGCCGAGAAAATTCACCTTCTTGGGAATGACCTCGGAAATTACCATCCCGGAACTTATTTCAGGAATTACCTTTCTTGCCATTGGAGTTCTCACTGGAATTTGGGCATTTATGAAAGATACCGGAAGCTCAGATCTTCAAGTGAGCATCAATGTTTACATGGCCAATCTTCAAATTTGGCTCAATGGTTTTATCGGAGGAATACCGCAATATTTCTGGGCAATATTATTCGTGGGAATATTGGTTTTCCTCATCGCAGTCGCAATCAAACAATTCAAAAAATATAAATAAACCCCGCACCTTTTAAGGATAACTAAAAACATAAAACGCTTAAAGTTATATTAAAAGAGTAAAAATAGGGTTTAGATAAATAAATTAATAAATAATTAAAAACCCAATCCTTAAAAGGTGCGG
>JBBTYU010000072.1:0-2625 GCA_038061675.1 Patescibacteria group bacterium
TCCATGAATTGGACAAAAAATCCCCGGATGAATTAAAAAAATCTTTGGAGCGCAAACAATCAGGAGAAACTATTATTGAAATAGGTCCAGGAAAAGGGGCTCTTACTTTTCCATTGGCGGAAGAATGTATCCAGAAAAAATGCCGATTGATTGCTATAGAAAAAGACATCCAACTCGCGTGTAATTTAGAATCTAAAATAATGTCGTCCTCATATCCCCTCTGTCATTCCCGCGAAGGCGGGAATCCAGAAGACGCTGGATCCCGCATCAAGTGCGGGATGACAGACGGTGGTCGCGAAAATGTAAAGATTATTACCGGTGATGTATTGGAAATGCTGCCGAAATTAGTTTCAAAATTAGAAATTGTGTCCCTTCGAGACATCTCTCGTAGGGAGATAAATTATAAATTAGTCGGTAACATTCCCTACTACATCACGGGAAAACTTTTAAGAACCATAAGTGAATTAAAAAATAAACCAAGCGTTTCAGTTTTGATGGTACAAAAAGAAGTGGCGGAAAGAATTTGCGCCGCGACACCAAAAATGAATTTACTGGCGGCAGCCACGCAATACTGGGCCGACCCGGAAATAATCTTGCATCTTAAAGCCAAAGAATTTGATCCACCCCCGGAAGTGGATTCGGCGGTAATAAAACTAGCCACTAGAACATTGGCTACTAGTGAATTAGAAACGAAGAATTACTACAAACTTATTCACATTATTTTTAAACAGCCGCGCAAAACCCTGGCCAACAATTTGAAAGACGGGCTCGGCATTTCCAGAGCAGAAATAGAAAAAATTTTGAATTCGCTAAACTTGCCTCTAAATTCCAGACCTCAAGATATATCCATTGAACAAATAATAAAGCTTTCACAAATGAATTTATAACCACAATACAATATAAATTTCTAATTAACCTAATTCCTAATTTCTAAATAATGACTCAAATCCCAAAACCTAAAAAGGGCAGGATAGGGAAATTAAATAATTATGAGTAATTGGGATTCGGGATTCGTTTAGGTCAATTAGAGCAATTAGAGCAATTAGAAATTTCCATTTATTGTTGTATAATTAGAAAATGAATAAGCTGAAAAGTACAGTAGCTGTTTTGATTTTAATACTTGCTTTATCTGGAGCTTATTTAATAATTTATAAAAAGGAAAAAGCTTTTACCCCGCCAACTATTATTGAGGAAAATAATCCGGTAGCTATGGTAAGATCGCAGCCGGCCGCGCCTCAAACAGCTGATTCGGGCGCGACGGTGAATTTAACTGATATTATTACTGCTAAAATCGGCGCGGATATCGCCAGTAAAAATGCGGATGGCGGACTTATTACGTCCGGCGGAAATCAATT
Source organism: Patescibacteria group bacterium (assembly GCA_038061675.1). GTDB lineage: Bacteria > Patescibacteriota > Minisyncoccia > UBA6257 > 02-FULL-45-10c > JAHILT01. The sequence goes on from JBBTYU010000072.1 coordinate 1,356, forward strand.
CATCGCCGCTTCCAAACCGGAGCAAATGGCCACCGATCTTATTTCGGAGGCGCAAAAAAACTTTAATCCGGAAACTCTTAGGCCGGCTATAAAAGAAAGCGATCTAAAAATAACCAGCGATAACACCAAAGAAGGATTTACCAGCTATTTTAATTCCCTAAACCAATTAGTGGCCACCGCCGCTAAAAAAATACCGGCCGGATTTATTAATCCCGAAAAAATATCTATAAATGATTTCAAAACCACCGCTTTAGTTTATGGGGATTTTGTCCAAAATTTATATAGCCTTAGCGCGCCTAGCGAGCTGTCCGCCATCCATAAAAAACAACTAGAGCTCGCTGTTTTCAAAAAAAATATTTTAGAAAGAGTGGCCAATGCCGAACAAGATCCGCTCACCGCTATCATTTCTATAGACTCCCTATTAAAAATAGATCCGGAATTTGTTAAACTTAAAGAAGATATGACGGCGTGGATTAAGAACCATGAATTATGAATTAACGGGTTATGAATTAACGGGTTATGAATTAACGGATTATGAGTTAACGAGTTAACGGATATCTGTCATTCCGGGCTTGACCCGGAATCCAGAACCGCAAAACCTGGATTCCCGCCTCCGCGGGAATGACAGAAAGAAAATAGATTGCCGCGTCTTAACGGATATCTGTCATTCCGGGCTTGACCCGGAATCCAGAAAACCTAGATTCCCGTTTTCACGGGAATGACAGAAAGAAAATAGATTGCCGCGTCGCAGACTCCTCGCAATGACACAAAACGTATTTACTATAAAATGCTTCTGAAACATAAAAAATATATATCATCCATATTTTTAGCCATAACACTTATAGCCAGTTTTAATGTCTATTTTTATCCAAATCAAGTAGAAGCCACTGTTGTCTCGGTACCGACTCTTGATATTATGGCAAATCCACGAGATATTGGAGCATGGGCCAAAAAAATGCTGGGTATAATTTTAAAAAGAGCTATTTTAGACCGCATGGTAGACCAAACTGTAGCTTGGATCCAAGGTGATTTTAAAGGCAAACCGCCATTTTTACAAAATCCCGAAGCTTTTAAAAAACAGGTTGTGGATAACGCGGTGGGAGCTGTCATACAAGGCATTGTCCCCGGACTCTGCTCGCCTTTTAGTCTTAAGCTGCAAATTGGAATAATCGGCCCGGCTAGCCTATCTCAAGAATTTGCATGTACCTTAAATAGCGTAGTTAAAAATATTGATAATTTTGATGATGAATTCAAACAAAGCGGCAAGGGG
>JBBTYU010000073.1:0-1601 GCA_038061675.1 Patescibacteria group bacterium
GCGTCTGGAAGAAATACTTCCGGTTTTAACATATCTGCGATTTAACATATCTGCCACCGATCCAAAAAGATACGCTCAAATTCATGGTTGCAAAGAAAAATTCTTTGAAAAAGTGGTGAACACTATCAAAGAAAGCGTAAGAATAAAACAAGAAAATAATCTGGATGTTACTCTGGGTTTACAGATGGTTTTATTGCCGATTTTTGCCGATCAAATAATCCCACTGGCAAAATTAGGAAAGGAAATTGGTGTTGATTACTTTGTTATCAAACATTGTAGCGATGATGAAAATCATACTTTGGGAGTAGATTACTCCGCTTATGAAAAACTAACGGGTTTATTGAAAGAAGCGGAAAGTTTTTCCACCGGCTCTTACTCGGTAAGAGCCAAATGGAGCAAGATAATGAGCGGCGGAAAGCGTTGCTATTCTCAGTGCTACGGGCCTCCGTTTATAATGCAGTTTTCCGGTTCTGGCTTGGTAGCGCCGTGCGGGATGCTTTTTAACGAAAAATACAAAAAGTATCACATAGGCAATATTGCCGAAAAATCTTTTAAAGAGATTTGGAAAAGCGATCGTTATTGGGAAGTGATAAATATTATTGCTTCCGATAAATTTGACGCCCGAACAATGTGCGGAAGTCTGTGTTTGCAACATAAGGTGAATGAGTTTTTGTGGAGTCTAAAAAATGATGACGCGAAAATAGAAACACCATGTGGCAATGAACCAATGCATGTAAATTTTATATGAAAGGAGAATCTCATGGCGAATGATTTTGGGATAGACAGCCACAAATTATCGCTTCATCCTGAAAGAGTGTCGCAGTGGCTTAAGTGGGGTGATAATTGGGAAAAAGCAAAAAAAATTTACCCTATATATGTAGAAATTTCTCCAAGTGGTTTGTGTAATCACAGTTGTTCTTTTTGCGGTTTGGATTTTACGCCCCAAAATAAGGCTGTTTTTCTGGAGGCGAGTATTTTAAAAGGCTGTCTTTCTGAAATGGCTAACTTGGGAGTCAAGAGCGTAATGTTTGCCGGTGAAGGAGAGCCGTTGCTCCATAAAGATATGGCGGAAATTACTGTGCACGCTAAAAAAACAGGGATTGATACGGCTTTTACCACAAACGCAACTTGTTTGACCGAAAAATTTTGCAATAAAGCGATTGGTTCCATAGAGTGGATAAAAGTAAGTATAAACGCCGGTACGACGGAGACTTACGCCAAGATCCACAATGCTCCGAAAAGCCACTTTGAATTAGTGTTGAGAAACATTGTCAGTGCGGTAAAAATAAGAGATGAACAAAAATCATTTTGTGTTATTGGCGTTCAAGCCATTTTATTGCCTGACAATAAAAACGAGATGGAGATATTGGCAAAATTAGCGCGGAATATCGGGTGTAGTTATCTAGTGATAAAACCGTATTCCCAACATCCGCTAAGTGTTACAAAAAAATACAAAAACGCTTCTTTCCAGCAAGACGAGATGAAAAATCTTGAAGAGGCGCTTTCCAGAATTAATGGAAATGATTTTAAGGTTATTTTCCGTCGCCAGACCATGGAAAGAATAAGCAAGGGAAGGACATATTCAAAATGTTATTCCACCC
>JBBTYU010000074.1:0-1308 GCA_038061675.1 Patescibacteria group bacterium
CGGGGCGGTGACATCTATAAATTTTTTGTTTTTATCGGCCATTGTTTATATGCAATCATAATAACTGTTTTTTAAAATTTTTCCAAGCAAAAATAAAAGTTCAGCCCTCCCATGCTGAACTTTGTAAATTGTTTATATTTATTCCTTGTAATATTTCGGTTTTACACAGCTACTGCTATTCTTTCCTCAATCATTTTTTTAGGCAGGACAACTTTGGAAACATTACAAGTATTCATCCCCAACAAACAATTATTGCAATTATTCGTTTTTATAACAATTGCAACATACTTATATCTCCTGTCTTTAAAAACCTTGCCGTCCAACCCAATCTTGCTCTGAATAGCCTTGATGACACAGTCCCCGATTTTGTCGCCACTTTTTCTTACCTCGGCACATCCTATTTTTATCGGGTTTTCTTTTGTTCCTAAAACAGCCTGCATAAACCTTCCCTTTCTTAAAAACAACTCCATTTAGTTAAATACCTGTCACGATTTACTTCATCAAAAAATAACTAAACAGACCCCCCTTTCTCCTCCTCCGAAATTTTTTACTGAAATAATAAAAGGAATATATTTAAAAAAGCTATTTAATTGCATTATACCAAAAAAATAAAACAACGCAATAGCAAATAAAAAATAGCCCGATTTTTTCGCCGGGCTATTTTATTTCATCTACCTCCCTCAGTTTTTTCTCAATTATTTTACTTGCGTAATTTGACGTTGAAGGACGATCATAAATAAACTTTCCTTCTAACTTTTTTCCCTTTAAAAGAAATGGCAACCAATACGTATCGGCCGGCCACATGTCCTCTAACGGCAAATTATCAGCATCGAACCATTCTGGCTTCATCTCTTCAGACTCAATTATTTGTCCTTCAAAATCTTTACTGCGGAATATGTGGACTTCAAGACTTTTTGAACCATCTTGGAATTCAAAATCAATCACGCCCATCTTTTCAAGATTTTTGACAGTCAACCCAGCCTCCTCAAATACTTCTCGCTTTGCGGCTTCTTCAATAGATTCCCCCTCTTCAATATGTCCTCCGAATCCGTTCCATCTCCCCATGCCAAGTCCGCTCTTTTTCATCCCAAGCAGTATTTTTTCATCTTTATAAATAATGCAAAGCGTTAAAAGTTTTTTCATTTTTTGTTCCTCTTTTAAATTTTGTTAAAGTAAATATCTGATATCAGTTAAGCACGAGTGTTATAAATAAGTCAATTTATCGTTTATTAAAAATGTACACGAATTCCGGTGATCGCTAGAAATCGTGTACATTTGACCACCCGCAAAACTTTTTCCTTAAAAGAC
>JBBTYU010000075.1:0-788 GCA_038061675.1 Patescibacteria group bacterium
GAAAACGAGTTTCTGATTTATCAAATAGGTTTACTAATGAGATATATTAATAGAAATATATGAAATTCAACGAACAATATACAATTGAATATCACATTATAAAATTCATACGAGAAAAACTCGGCTACGAATATATCTCTGCGGAAGAATTTGCCAAACTTAGGACTTTTGAAAATGAATATATTATTACAGCCCATCTTTTAGGTGCCGTAAAGAAGATTAACGACGTTGATGATACTGTTGCGCAAAGTGTCGTGCGAGAAGTTAAAAAATTAGATACAAACGAAGCGTTTTTAGTTGCGATGCGAAATGGCATTAATCTTAAGGATTCAAGCACCGGAACCTTTCGTGATTATAAAATTGTTGATTTTGATAATCTAGAAAATAATCATTTTGTAGTAACAAATCAATTTTATTTTGAAGGGGTGACAGAAAATATACGTCCTGATGTAATGGTTTTTCTGAATGGTTTGCCGATTTGTGATATAGAAGCTAAAAGTCCAACTGCCTCAAGTAGTGTTAATTTTGAAAACGCCATTGATCAATTAAAACGATATGAGAGGGTTGCGCCTAAGCTTTTTCTGCCAAATTGCCTTAATATTGCTACCGATGGCCTAAAAATCGTATATGGGGCAACTTATTCTCTAAAACAATATTTTCTTGCATGGAGAGAGGATCCGCAAGTTGAAAAGAAAATTTTTGAAGACGAACTTGATTCGACACTCTTTTTCTTGCTCGATCAAAATCAGGTTCTTGATCTTATCAGAAATTTTATTGTTTTTGAGAAA
>JBBTYU010000075.1:798-12802 GCA_038061675.1 Patescibacteria group bacterium
AAAGAAAGAAGGCATTACTAAGAAAATTACCAGATATCAACAATTTTATGCTACTAATAAAATCGTGGCTCGTGTCAAAGAGGGCAAACGAAAGAGGGGTTTGATTTGGCACACTCAAGGATCCGGTAAAACACTCACAATGTTTTTCACGGCATGGAAACTTCGTTATGATTTAGAACTTAAAAATCCTAAGATATTTATTTTAATCGACCGCATTGATCTCGACGATCAAGTGTATGATGAATTTCAAAGTTGGGGAGGACAAAATCTTATTAGAGTGGAATCGCGCAAAGATCTTGAAAATAAAATTAAAGGAGCTGATCGCGGGATATTTATTTCAACTATCCAGAAATTTAGTGAATTGGAAGACATAAAAAATATTGAAGGTAATGTGATCGTCCTTTCTGATGAGGCACATCGAGACAACGAGGGTATTTCTTCTATAAAAATGCGCAATGCTTTTAAAGATGCTTTCTTTTTTGGATTTACCGGAACTCCAATTGATAAATTAACTTTAAATACCCACCGAAATTTTGGTGAGGAAGGAGAGCGTTATCTCGATTATTATTCAATTCAACAGGCAATCGATGATGGTGCAACCTTGCCAGTTACTTACGAAGCCCGCCTTTCCAAATTTTTTATTGACGAAGAAAAAATTGATAAACAATTTAATGAACTTACTGCTGATTTAAACGAAAAACAAAAAGAATTACTTACCAAGAAATATGGCAAAAAAGAGGCACTTGTTAAATTGGACAAGAGAATGGAAGCAGTTGCTCAAGATATTATTGAGCATTACAAACTTTATGTTTTGCCGAATGGATTTAAGGCACAGGTTGTTTGTTATGATCGTGAAGCTACGGCGAAATATAAAGAACTTTTTGATAAGCTGATCCCAGCAGAGTGGTCCGAGGTTGTGTATTCTCCGGGTGATCCAAATAGTGATAGTGACGATCTCAAAAAATATAATACAAATAAACAGAAGCGGGAGAAAGTTATTGCTCAATTCAAAGATCCTGCTAATCCGCTTAAATTTTTGCTTGTTTGTGACATGCTTTTGACTGGTTTTGACGCGCCGGTTGAACAAGTAATGTATTTAGATAAACCGCTTCGTGATCATAATTTACTTCAAGCGATAGCTCGCACAAACAGAGTGTATCCAAATAAAGGGTGTGGAAAAATTATTGATTACTATGGTGTGACTAAAAATCTTTACGATGCTCTTAATTTTGATGAAAGCGTGGTGGATAGCGCAATGATTAATATTGATAATCTTAAGGAAGAATTTAAAAAAGTTATAGAGGAAATTATGGCGTTGTTTGTTGGAGTAAATATTGAAGATCCATCAATAGATAATTTACGCCGCTGCTTGAAGATATTTATTGAAAATCAAAGTAAACAACAATACTTAAAAGATAAATATAGTCGTCTTAAAATGTTGTTTGAGATCCTTTCGCCCGACCCATTCTTAATGGGGTATTTGCGTAAGTTTGAATGGATCACCAGTTTTTATTTGGCATTTATAAAGGAATTTCAGATGGACGAAGTTGATGCTTTTTCGCTTGCCGAATATGGAGAGAAAATAAAAAGGTTAATTCAAGAAAAGATTGATTATGAGGGTATTACAAAGAATTTCCGAGAATTGAATGTTCATGATTTGGCTACTTTGAATAAGATCGATAAACTTCCAGATGAAGAAAAGGCGCTTAATCTTGAAAAAATGCTCAAGCGGGAGATTTCAATTAATATAGATACTCATCCGGCATTTAAGAAATTTAGCGAGCGTCTTTTGGCTATCCGTGCCGAATTTGAAAAGCATCAAATTGATTTAGCTGAAAGAATCAAAAGATATTATGAGCTTCTTAATGATATTAAAACAAAAACAGAGGAAGCCAAGGAATTGGGTTATACTCTTTGCGAATATGGTTTATATGTAATTTCGGATGAATTTATTGGTGGATCCAATAAGAATATTGTTAAGGAATTTGTAAAAGAGATGGCTTCACGACTTGAAAAAGTTCTTGACGAGGGCTGGCAAGATTCGTCAAAAAGAGAGGAATTTCTTAAAGAAGCAAAGCGAACCCTGCAAGAGTTGATACTTAAAGATTACAAAGACAAGATAAAAATTTCCGATTTTCATAAATACTTAAATAGATTAATTGATGTTGTGATTAAGCGATTTTAGATATGAAAAAACGAATTGAATTACATAAAAAGAAAGTTGAATATACTTTAAAAGTTAGTGAACGGGCCAGACGAATGAGATTGGCAATTTATTGTGATGGTAATTTCGTGGTAACGGTTCCGCGAAATATGAATGAAAATATTATTGAGCAATTTATTATTAGAAAATCACAATGGATAATTGACAAACTGAAATATTTTAAAAGTATTTCAGGACAAGTATTTATAGGGGGTACTAAAAAAGATTATGCAGAATATAGAGATCGGGCTTTTGTTTTGGCGCAAAAGCGAATTGAGTATTTTAATAATATCTATAGCTTTAAATTTAACAAGATTAATATCAAGAATCAGAAAACTCGTTGGGGTAGTTGTTCCAAAAAAGGAAATTTGAATTTTAATTATAAAATTGCCCTACTTCCCGAAAGATTAGCCGATTATATTATTGTTCACGAGCTTTGCCATTTAAAAGAATTTAATCATTCGCAAAGGTTTTGGAATTTAGTTGCTAGAATAATGCCTGATTATTTGGAGATTAGAAATGAGTTGAGGAAAAGTGGCGTGAGATTTTATTAAAAGTAGGGTTTGTGATCTAGAATTATTCAACGGAATTTAGGTTCAAAGTTAAATTAAGAAGCAGAAAAGGAAGGGGGAAGGTTTCTAAAAAACAAAAAAGAGGGCCGAACCACTCTATTTTATTAGCGTTTTTGGACGGGAACGGGTCGGATTCACAAGATTCATTTGCTCCGCGACCAGGACTCGAACCTGGAACCATCGCCTTAACAGGGCGCCGCTCTACCATTGAGCTATCGCGGAATGTTTAGATAGAAATAATATAACAAAATTAAAGGAAAAAATAAAGGACTCGGACGATATCGGGGACTGGATTCCGGGTCGAGCCCGGAATGACAGAAAAAGAATAGATTGCTTCGGCGACCCTCGCAATGACAGAAATTAGATATTGGTTATTTAAGCAATAGTATTGTTCTAGTTTGTATATTATAATTTTTGAATGGAACCAGTTATTTTAGTAGCTATATTAGTAGTGGCAATTGCCTTATTTTTTGATTTCACCAATGGCTTTAATGATTCGGCTAATCAGGTGGCGACGATCATTTTTTCTCGGGCGCTTGATCCGGGCGTGGCGCTGTTGATAGCGGCCGTGGCGAATTTTTTAGGCGCATATTTTTTAGGCACGGCTGTGGCGCAAACAATCGGATCGGGGATTGTTGATCCGCGCGCGCTGACTGAGGGGGTTTCCGGGATCCTGGTTGTTTTTGCCGCTCTTATCGGAGCAATTTTTTGGAATATCATTACTTGGTATTTCGGCATTCCATCGTCTTCATCGCATTCTTTGATCGGCGGTTTGGTTGGGGCATTCTTGTTCGGCTGGGGTCCTGAATTGATAAATTGGACCAAAGTTGAACAGATAATAGCTATAATGATCGTTTCGCCGATAATTGGTTTTGTTGTTACGTATCTATTTACGCAACTGACTCTGGTTTTTACTCAATGGTCTTCACCTAAAATAAACGAAGTTTTTAAAAAACTGCAGATAGTTTCTTTGATAACCCAAGCTTTATCCCACGGCACTAACGACGGCCAAAAAACAATGGGCGTGATCACCTTTTCTTTGGTGATCCTTGGTCTTTATTTGCCGTCCCTGTCCGGAAAACTGGAAATACCGGGCTGGGTTATTGCGGCTTGCGCTTTAGCTATAGCGCTTGGCACTCTTTTGGGCGGAAAAAGAATTATTAAAAAATTAGGATCGGGCCTTTATAAAATAAGGCCGATACACGGCTTTGCTTCGCAGGTGGCTTCCACCGGAGTTATTTTTGCGGCTTCCGTAATGGGTTTTCCGGTTTCTACTACACAGATAATTTCATCTTCGGTGATGGGCGCCGGCGCGGCTTTCAGGCCGAAAATGATCAGATGGCAACTTGCTCAAGACATAGTTGTGGTTTGGTTCATTACTATTCCGGTAAGCGGTTTGGTCGCGGGACTTTCATACCTAGTGTTAAATAAGATTTTTTAGGGCTAAATTCCGCATTGCGGGATCGCCCGAACATTTTGGAATCAAAATGTTTTAGGGTATTATTAAAACAATTGTCATTCCGGGCTTGACCCGGAATCCAGGTTGTCTGTCATTGCGATCCGCCAGCTGGCGGAGAAGCAATCTATCAGTTATGAGATTGCCGCGTCGCAGACTCCTCGCAATGACGAAGCGGTTTGGAATGACAGAAAAATAAAATTTAAAATACATGAGCTTCAATTTTTTCAAAAAAATAGATTTTTATAAATTACTTTCAGATCAGGCCAATAAAACCCAAGAGGGTTTGGCTGCCCTGCTTGAATTTATAAACAATCCTACTCAAGACAACGGCAACAGGGTGAGCCAATTAGAGGAAGAAGCCGATGAGATCAGAAGAATTTTAATTGATGATATAAATAGGACATTTGTGACCCCTATAGACAGAGAGGATATTTTTTCCTTGTCTCGTTCGGTAGACGACGTGATAGATTACGCAGAAACTACCGTGGAAGAAATGCTGGTTTTAAAAATTCAGCCCGATGCCCATATTAAAGAAACAGTTGGAATTCTTTTTGAGGCTTCTAAGAATATAGCTAATGCCGTAAAAAATATTAAGGAACACCCGGGTGTTTGCATTGAATATATTATTAAGGCTAAAAAATCTGAGCACAAAATCGAGCGTCTTTATCGCCAGGCTTTGGCGGAGCTTTTTAGCACTAATGATGTAATTAAAATTTTAAAAACTAGGGAGGTATATAGGCATTTGTCCAATGCGGCTGATAGGGTAGCGTCCGCGGCGGATGTGATCAGCGATATTTTAGTTAAAAATGCCTAAGTCTTTTTTTACTGTTTTAATATTGGCTGTTATAGCCTTGGCGATATTTTTTGGGTTATTGAATTATGAGAGCATTCCTAATAAAAATGATGGAAAGGTAAGCGTTGTTGCCGCGCTTTTTCCTTATTATGACTTTGCTAGGATTATTGGCGGGGACAAAGCAGAAGTTTTTTTACTTTTGCCCCCGGGCGTGGAAGCGCATTCTTTTGATCCGAAGCCAAGCGATATTTTTAAAATAAATAGCGCCGATATTTTTGTGTACACAGGAGATTTTATGGAACCCTGGGCCAAAGATATTTTGACGGGCATTAATAATAAAAAATTGTCCGTAGTTAAAGCCGGAGATATTGTTAATTTATTAGAGAGAAGCGAAGAGGGTTTGGGTTCCGGCATAGATCCGCATATTTGGCTGGATTTTTCTAATTCGGAAAATATTGTTGATGGTATTTTATCGGCTTTTGTCAGAAAAGATCCAAAAAATAGCGATTTTTATATTGAAAACGCTCATGAGCTTAAAAATGAATTAAAAGATCTGGACAATAGTTTTAAGATCGGCCTATCAAATTGCCAAACTAAAACTTTAATATACGGGGGGCATTCTGCTTTTGGTTATTTGTTTAAAAAATATGGTCTAAATTATTTAGCCGCCCAGGGTATTGCGCCGGATAGCGAGCCGACAGCGCGGGATTTGGCGCGCCTTATCAATGAATTAAAAGAAAAGAATATCAAGCACGTTTTTTATGAAGAACTTTCTTCACCGAAGATCGCCGAAACGATTTCTGGCGAAACCGGAGCTAAACTGCTTTTTTTGAATACCGCGGAGAAGATAACCAAAGAAGATTTGAACAATAAAGTTTCTTTTATTGATATAATGAAGAAGAACTCGGTAAATTTAAAGACCGGATTGGAATGTCAATATTGACACTTCAATAATACAGTGTATTGAAGTGGTAAGAGAATTGCTATTTAACTTATGTGAATAAATTTTATTAAATTATGCCAATAATTTCTGTAAAAAATTTAACTGTAAAATATGGAAGCCGGGAAGTTTTTTCCGGAGTTTCTTTTGATGTTGAAAAAGGCGACTATGTCGGCATAGCCGGCCAAAATGGATCAGGAAAAACCACTTTAATTAAAGCTTTATTGGGCTTAGTGAAGCCGGAAAAAGGGGAGATAGTTATTGATGGAATTCTTTTAAAGAATTTTAATGAATGGGGAAAAATCGGGTATCTGCCCCAGAGCTTGGCCTTGTCTAATCCGTTGTTTCCGGCAAGCGTCAAAGAAGTGGTCGCATTGGGACTCTTGAGCGAAAAACAATTTCCAAAGAGGATCGGTCCGAAAGACGAGAAAAGGATAATCGCGGCATTAGAACTTTTGGGAATCTCGGATATAAAAAACAAATTAATCGGCGAGCTCTCCGGCGGACAACAGCAAAGAGTTTTTTTAGCCCATGCCCTCGTCAGCGATCCGGAAATTTTAATTTTAGATGAACCGACGACGGCATTGGATCCGGAGATCAGGGGGATTTTTTTTGGGATCTTAAATAAATTGAATAAGGAAAAAGGAGTAACGATACTATTAATAAGCCACGACGTCGGTCATATAGGAAATTTCGCCAAAAAACTTTTGTATATTGATAAAAAAGCGGTATTTTTCGGGCCATTCAAGAATTTTTGCGATTCCAAAGAAATGGAAAATTATTTCGGCGAAAATCTTCAGCACTCAATTTGTCATCAGCATTAAATATGAAATACATTAAATATTTGGATTATCTTTTAAGGCATAAATACTATGTAATGAAGGAATGTTTTAGCGAGGGATTGTATTGGCGAGGATTGATGCATGATATGAGTAAATTTTTGCCATCCGAATTATTTCCATATGCGAATCATTTTACCAGCGATATTAAAGAGGACGGGGATGATTATAAATCAGTTGATACTGGAGATAAAGAATTTGATTTTGCATGGTTATCACATCAAAAGAAAAATAAGCATCATTGGCAGTGGTGGATTTTACTGGGTGATGAGGGCGGTTTGATAGCAATGGAAATGAAAGAGTCGTATTTAATGGAAATGATCTGTGATTGGCAAGGCGCGGGAAAGGCGCAGGGCAAGGTATCGCCAAAAGACGATAAGTATTTGGAAACTAGAAATTGGTATGCAAATCATAAAAATAAAATGCAGTTGAATGAAAAAACAAGGTCTAAAATAGAAGAAATTATAAAATGGAGATCTTAGAAATAATACAGTTTGCGTTTGTGCAAAAAGCTTTTATCGCAGGAAGTTTTGTGGCTTTGCTATGCTCGGTTCTGGGACTTTTTTTGGTGCTGCAAAGACTTTCTTTGATCGGCGATGGTTTGGCGCATGTAAGCTTCGGCGCCATAGCGATGGGTTTATTTTTCGGATTTTACCCCATTTATTTTGCTATTCCAGTTGTCATTTTGGCGTCGGTTTTTATTTTAAAACTGGTTAAAAAAGGAAGATTTTCCGGCGATGCCGCCATAGGCATAGTTTCTTCTGCCGGAATTGCGGGCGGTGTTATTTTGGCCAGCCTTAGCAATGGATTTAATGTTGATTTATTTAGTTATTTATTCGGCAATATCTTGGCTATCAGCTCCGTGGAAATGTTTTTTTCCATTTTTTTGTCGGTGGTGGTTTTGGCGGTAATTTATTTGTTCTATTATGACCTTTTTTCAATTACTTTTAACGAGGATTATGCCAAGACAACCGGCATTAAAACGGAACGCATCAATTCTTTATTAGTTGTTCTTACGGCTATCACCGTTGTTCTGGCAGTTAAAGTTGTCGGAGTTATGCTGGTCTCGTCGCTTTTAATTTTACCGGCCGTGACCGCCCTGCAATTAAAACAATCCTTCAAGGCCACAATTTTTATTTCCGCAATTTTTGCGGTTTTTTCGGTAATAATCGGAATTATTTTATCTATTATTTTAAATATTCCGGCGGGAGCTTCTATTGTTTTGTGTAATTTTTTAGTTTTTATTTTAGCGTTTTTATTAAGAAGCCGGTCTTAGAATAATGGATAACGACCCAAAGAACAGATTCCAAGAAATATTTTTAGATTCCTGGCGCCCTTTTTTCTGGATAGCTTTGATCGTTTTTTTGGTTTATTCCGCAACTTTGTCTTTTAATATTGTTTATTTGGATGACAATGTTTTAGTGGCGGGCGACTATTCCTATAATAAAGACCTATCCAACCTGCCCCAGGCTTTTAAAGAGGATATTTTTCGCACTTCATATCAAGGGGGATCTTATTATCGCCCCATTCTTAGAACGACTTTTATGCTGGACGCGCAGTTTGGCGAGAATGCAATAATATTTATGTCTCATTTGACCAATCTGCTTTTGCATATCTTTGCGGTTTATTTATTGTTTTTGCTGCTGATCAAGTTCGGCATTAAAAAAGAAACAGCGCTGTGGCTGTCTTTAATTTTTGGGATTCATCCGTTAACTGCTCAAACAGTATCTTTTATACCGGGCAGAAACGATTCATTGCTGGCTATTTTTGTGTTTCCGGCATTATGGTTCTTTGTTGATTATTTACAAACATATAAAAAGAAGGCTTATTTTTGGCATTTAGCTTTTTTGGCCATAGCATTATTAACTAAGGAAACAGCTATAATAGCGCCCGCTCTTTGTTTTGTTTACGCCATTATTTTTGTGGGTGTAAAGAAAATCTTGGCTGATCTAAAGTATTATTTATATCTTTTGGCTGGCTGGCTAAGTCTTTATTTAGGCTGGTTCTTGATAAGAAAAGCCGTCCTTAATAATTTTATTGGCAATGCCGATTATCGTATTATTCCTTCAATTCTTAAAAATTTACCGGCGTTGATACCCGCAGTGGGTAAAATATTTTTACCATTTGATCTGTCCGTTTTTCCAATTTTGCAAGATATGACAATGGTTTATGGAATAATTTCTCTAATGTTGTTGGGGATTTGGTTTATTTTTTCCAGGAATAAAAATTATCGGATGATAATTTTTGGCATAACGTGGTTTGGTTTATTTATTTTACCGACACTTATCAAGCCTATGAGCGATACGTCTGATTTTAATGAAAATAGGATATATTTGCCGATGCTGGGATTTATTTTTATTCTCTTGGGGATGGGGCGGGTATACGAATTGTCATTGCGAGGTCTCCGACTTGTCCGCCATAGCCTTGGCGAAGGTGGAAGCCCTGCCTGCCGGCAGGCAGGAATCTATCCATTACGAGATTGCCACGCCCCGCAAAGCGGGACTCGCAATGACAGAAAAAAAACAATTCTTATTCTCGGTTTATTATTGATAATGGTTTTTTCTTCAGTAACTGTTTTTCGCAATAAATATTATAAAAACAAAATCAATTTCTGGAAGAACGCGGTTGCCACTTCTCCCAGTTTCGCCTTTAATCACAATAACCTCGGGGCTATGTATTATTTGGACGGTAATTATAATTTGGCGGAAAAAGAATTTAAAAAGGCGCTGGAATTAAATCCTCGGGAAAAACTGCCGCATAATAATTTGGGCTTAATTTATGCCGGCAGGGGCGATTTTGAAAACGCCATCAAAGAATATGAGGCCGAACTTAAAATAAATCCATACTATGGCAACGCGCTTTATAATACGGGATTGGCATACTGGAATATGGGCAAAAAAGATGAGGCGGTAAAAAAATGGGAGGAAACGATCGCGGCGAATCCCGATTATTTTGATGCTTATAGGTCTTTGATTATTTATTATCAAGAAAAAGGAGATTCTAAAACTGCGGGAAGTTATTATTCAATACTTAAGAAAAGGGGACTTTAAATTTCAGATTTTGATTTAGTATCAATAAAAATCCCATACGAGAAAATATTTGAATTCATACTTGACGAAGAGTATAGAGTGCCGATATAGTGAAGTTGTCTTTAAAAACCGAATAAGAAAATATCAAAGGAGGGATTTATGGAGATTGAAAGAAAATGGAAGCTTGAGACATTGCTTGGGGACGTGAGATTGAGAGGCGGCGTCCCTATTCTTCAGGGATATATAGTCGCTGAGTCCAACGAAGTGAGGCTGAGAAAAAAAGGCAGTCATTATTTTATAACGGCTAAGAGCGACGGCACTCTTTCTAGGGAGGAATGGGAAACCGAGATTCCGAGATGGGTATTTGAAGTTCTCTGGCCTAAAACCGAAGGGTGCAGGATTGAGAAAATCCGATACACGATAAGTGCGCCTGGTGGTCTTTTTTTGGAATTTGATGAATATAGTGGCTCTTTAAATGGATTGGTTGTTCTTGAAATAGAGTTTCCAAATAAAGCCGCGGCTGAGGCTTTTAAGCTCCCGCCAGGTTTTAGAGGTCAGGATGTGACTAATGATAAAAGATATAAGAATAAAAACCTTGCATTAAACGGTATTCCTAAATAAGTAATCTAAGCGGCTTTTTTCCAAAAGCCGCTTTTTAATTCAAAAAATGGTATAATTTAATAAAGCAATGTTTAAAACAATATATAAACTTTTTGATAAATTAGAAGACAAAAACAGGATTTTTTTAAGCAGGTATCCTATTTTTTACGCTTTTTTGACTGGCGCGGGCATAATACTTTTTTGGAGAGGAGTTTGGCATGCCGCTGATTCAACTCCGATTTTGCAGAACAGTTTTGTTTCCATAATAGTCGGCACGATTTTGCTGTTGTTAATCGGCACGTTCGTTTCTTCTTATATTGGAAATGAAATAATTATTTCCGGAGTTAAAAAAGAAAAAAAGGCGGTTGAAAAAATAGTTGAAGCCGAGGAACAGGATTTGGTTCGTGAATTTGAAGATGACGCCAAAATGATGAGGGAAATAAAGGAAGTAAAGTCTCAACTTATTGAGCTTAAAAAGATATTGGAAGAGAAAAATAAAGTATAATCAATATATAAGGGCTTTGTTGAGAAATACGAGCCAAAGGCGAAGTATTTGTTAATACAAAACCTTACCCTGTTAAATAATTTTGTGCTTTGGACAAAATTGATGCGAAGCATCATTTAACAGGGTGCTCAAAATTAATAAATTAATTTTTTCGCATGATAAAAATAATCGGCAATGATATAAAAAGAGACGGAGAAAAAATTGGCTGGATCGAGGGTAATGACGTGCGGGATATGTCTAATAGAAAACTTGGTTTTGTTGTCGGAGATGATATCCGCAGGGGAAGTGATGGAATCAAAATAGCGTTCATTGAAGGCGCCTATATAATCATTGGTTCTTCCGGTAAAAAAATTAGCGTTACGGAAAATAATCAGAGACATGTGAGCGGCGGTTCGGCTTCAAATGAAATGAGGGCCGCTATCAGATTATTTTTTGGAGATTAAAATGAAATACGAAATTAAAAATTATGACAGTCTATTGGGTCTTTCCGGATTTTCGGATACCCTTTTAAAAAATCATTTTACCCTTTATCAGGGCTATGTGAATAATTTTAATAAGCTTAATGATATATTGGTTGAGCTGGAAAAAGCTGATAAGTTCGCGTCTCCGGAATTTGCCGAATTGAATAGGCGTTTTGGCTGGGAGTTTAACGGTATGAGGCTTCATGAGTATTATTTTGAGAATCTAACTAAAGATCAGAGTATTTTTTCGGATACTTCGCAGGTGAACAGTATTATTAATGCCGAGTTTGGATCTTTTGAGTTTTTTCAGAAAGATTTTAAAGCTATGGCCGCTATGAGAGGTATCGGCTGGGTGATTTTATATTTAGATTTGGAAACAAAGAGGGTTTTTAATGTTTGGATAAACGAGCACGACACCGGTCATTTTTCCGGATGCGTTCCGTTGTTAGTAATGGATGTTTTTGAACATGCCTATATGCTGGACTATGGAATTAAAAGGGGGGATTATATTGAAGCATTTTTTAAAGCAATTAATTGGGAGGTCGTGGAAAATAGATTTAAATGAGCTCGATTATTCTAGACGCAATTTCAAGTTTGGGCGCG
>JBBTYU010000076.1:0-1645 GCA_038061675.1 Patescibacteria group bacterium
TGAGGCGATGAAAGTGAAAAAATCCGGCAAACCGATTGTCGCTTTTTTCAATGGCATCGCGGCTTCGGGCGGGTATTACGTTTCTGTTCCAGCGGATAAGATCATCGCCACTCCCGAAACATGGACGGGAAGCATCGGTGTGATTATGCAGGCGCCTAACTATTCCGGTCTTTTGAAAAAAGTGGGAGTGGAATACACAACCATTAAATCAGGAGACAGAAAAGATATGCTTTCTCCCTATAAGCTAGCCGATGAAGAGGATGCCAAAATCGCGCAAAGCCTCGTTGATGGCGCGTTTAATCGGTTCGTTCAAAAAGTTGTTCGGGGCAGAAATATGCAAGAAGCCAAAGTTCGTATTTTAGCTGACGGCAGGATCTATGACGCTGAACAGGCCTTGAAAAATGGGCTCATTGATCAGATTGGTTATGCCGAGGATGCCTTTGTAGTTGCGAAGAATCTTGCAAAAATAAAAACCGCTTCTTTAATTCAATACAAAAAGAAGAAGGATGTTTTTGGAGATTTTTTCGCGGCGCTTAGCAGTAAGCCCTTGATTGATGTCGGGCAGCGCGTTTCAATAAACTCGCCCGGACTATATTATCTTTGGACAGCCGATTGATAATGTTCGCCGGACAAAATTGCTCCGTGAGCATTTTACCCCCGTACCTAATATAGGTACGGGGTTTTTATTTATCCCGCACCTTTCTGTGGGGTATTAAACCCGCGCAGAAAGGATTATTTAATATCCATTCATCCCCGCAGCAAGCTACGGGGTATTCTGGAAAGGTGCGGGATTTATTTGTAAATAATGTTTTTTTTGGCTAACCCCCGCATTGCGGGGTCGCCCTAGTGCGACCCGGGCTAGCCCGAACATTTTACAAAGTAAAATGTTTTAGGGTATTATTCACATAGACTAAATCGGTGTTATTGTTTGTGTTTGTCGTAAGTCGTTTAAGATGGTGCCTATAGTTCAATGGTAGAACTCTTCTCTGTGGCAGAAGTGACACGGGTTCGATCCCCGTTAGGCACCCACCGTTATGATTGGCTCAAAAATTTAACTAATTCCGAAAATTTAAAGAAAGAAAATATTATTCTAGAACAATTATCGTCCCTGGAGGACGATAAAGGATTTTGAGTTCTAACACCTTCATTAATCAGCTTAAAATTGATTTTTTGATGTATTAATATTATTATTTAGTTTATGAGACCAAAATTTGAGAAAGACTTAAGGTCTTTTAGTGAAGTAGCCAAGGAAGAACTGTCTTCTAAAGAAAAAGAGGTTAAGGATGAAGATTTAGATAGAATAATCAAAGTTGTCAGCTGGCATTTAGAAAAAGCCGCTGAAGGACAGCATACTAATACTGAAACACAAAAGGAGATTTATAATATCCAAAAAAGGAAACAAGAAATAATGCAACGTCTAAAAGAACAATTGGCTTGTTTGGATAATCCTGAATGTTACAGTGAAAAAGAGAAAAATGAGCGGTCAGCGGAATTTGATAAAAAAAATAATAGCTTTAGATATAGAAATGATAGAGGAGAAGAACAACGAGCAACATTTGGAGAAATAATGACCGATAGTGATTGGGGCGTGATTTATCATATAGATGAAAAAATTTCTGATTATGATTACCAGAAAAGAACTCTA
>JBBTYU010000076.1:1655-10547 GCA_038061675.1 Patescibacteria group bacterium
GAACTAAAAAAGAATTACTGGAGCTTTTAGACTATCAAATAATTAAGAGCGAGGTTGGCGGGGATATTGCCCACGAACATCGTCAAAAAGCTTATCAAAATGTTGAATCAGAAAGAAAGAGTGGCCAAACAAAAGAAAGATGGGGCTTTATTTCTGAAACTATAGTTCGAAATTTTCTAAAGAAATTAAGTATTGACCAAGATGCACCTTTCCAGATTCGTGAAGCAGATGTTTTTCAGGACGTTGAGCAAAAAATTGATTTTATTATTCATCGCAACCAAAGATTGCGAGGTGTTGATGTGGAGGTAGATGATAAAGCTAAAGATGTAGGGATCCAATTTTCTATAAATACAAGAGAGGCTGAAAGGAAAAAGTATCAAGTAGAAAAATCAAAAAAAAGATTAAAAGAAAGTGGTGAAAGTATTGACGACATTGTGTTGGTTATATTCCCCTTTTTATTGCCGGCGAACTTCGTGAAAATTGGAAAAAGATCGGGAGACCAGCCGGTGGTCCAGATAAGTTTTTACCCAGAGACATAGCTAAGAAAATTTTCAGTAAATTACTGAAAGATATTTTAAGACCTGAAGAAATTAGTGCTTATTGGGAAAAAGTTAAAAATAATTTTATAGAAAAAGAGGAAATTGTTGTATAGATGAATATAGTGAGTAGCGGGGCGGGGTAAAAAACTTATTAACAGTCCATTGATTTTTTTAATAAGGATATGTTATATTGACTTTGTAGGAGCAATCCTACTAATCACGCGGTCCCGCCAAAAGCGGGATTTTCGCTTTTTGTATAAGTCCGTTTACCCGTATAAAATTTGCCAAAATCAATATATTTATCTTTTACATTATGTAATTCTCCAGCCACACTATTACGTACCCCAACAACGCCAATCTTTTTATTCTTTACTTTTAGACGCTCTAACGGGGCAAATAAATCGGAATCGCCAGAAAAAAGCATAACTGCTGTTATTTTTTCAGCATCATCTAACATATCCATCGTCATTTCAACATCAAAATTACATTTTGGTTCTTCAATAACTATTCCAGACTTTTGTAGCTCGTCTATAAATTTATAAATTTTTTCTTTAATTTTTACATCAAACAAAGTCATTGTGCGACGTTGAAAAAATAAGCCCTCATCTATGTTCTTTGGAATGAACTTCATAGGTTTATCCCTCAGAATTGCCCCTGTCTTTTTAATACGATTATGAAAAGCTTGGGAATTGACCGCGTCTCTTCCATTGAATCCGTAGTAAACTTTAATTTCTTTGATATTAGGAAAGGTAAAAAGTTGTTCAACGACGTCTTCTATGCGAAATTTCCAACCCAAGACATCTTGCCAGTGAAACATATTTGTTAAATCTAAATACGCAAAAACAGACGTTTCTTTTTTAATCCATTCCAAGTAATCCTTTCTCACAATAAATTTATTTAGAATGCCTTGTGGAATATCCATAGTTCCGTTTAATAACTAATATCTTATCATCTTCATTAAATTTTCTCAAAGAAAAATACTACTATAAGATTTTTTATGCTAAAATATAGTACATTTTGGGGGTAGGGTAAACCGCGGGAATATAGATACTTGTATTATTTCTTCTCTCAAACACAGTTCTAACATCCTCTACGATGGCGCCCAATATATAGTAATTTTTAATTATTTCTTTAAAAGAAAAAGCTCCGCGGTTAATGCCCGTGGAGCTTATGATGCCTATGATAAGAATTGACGGCTTGGTTTAGGAGGTCTTGCGAACACACATTTGCCCACCGCCTTGAGAATATTATTTTCATCGCGGACATTTACTTCAACAACTATCCTGGTTTTGCCCGCGTGAACAAATTTGGCATATGCGATGACTTCTTTGTCTTTTGCGAAAACTGCCGGACGCAAGTATTCCATGGAAAGGCTGGAAAGCGGGGTGAATTCTTCGCATTGCATCATTGCCAAATAGACGCAGGCGTAATCCGCAATTGCGGCGATGATGCCGCCCTGGACGAAATTTGCGGCCGCGCACGCTTCTATGCGCATAGGCATACGCACGACAGCAGACATCCCGTCCAGATACGTTAATTTCATTCGGAAAAGGCGGCCGAGTGGCTCGCGTTTAAACATATCGCACAACTCCGTTTTTCTTTTTGCTGGAAAATTCTCGTCCATAGTTTTACTCTCCTATCTCTGAAATTATCCTTATTGTCAATTCTTGATGCTAAACTCAACATATCAAACGGCGAAGAAGGCTGTCAAGACGAGTCGGGATAAATTAATATTGAAAATAATTTTGAGTTCTATAAAAATACCGCCTTTTTTGGGGCGGTATTGTGTTTATTTTGAATATTACTCTACAAACAGATTAACGACGAAAACTCTGTCTATTATAATACCCTTTTCTCGGAGTTGATTCATTGCGGGGCTGATATTTGGCATTTCTACAGAGACTTTTCCTTTAATCTCTTTTAGCCGCGCTACTTCTTGGCAGATTTTTTCCAGATATTCGGCAAAATCTTTCGGGGCAGGGAACCTTTCATTAGAATACAGGAAAAGCATTTTGCCCGCGAATGTTTTATTTGTCGTTGAACCGCGTTCATACTCATAGATTTCTACCAGAGCCAGTATTTCTGAAGCCATTTTTCTCTTCCTCCTTTTTATTTAATTTCAAAGAACATTATAACTATAATAAATGATTCAAAAAAATCAATAGGGGGTAGATAACCTAGATTGTTTTGCAATAAATTATATGGCGGATAAAGTAAAAGCCCCCCGACTTAGGTCGGGGGGCTGTAAGGTTTTTCGGCTCGCATCCTTCGCTATCTAATAACTTTTTTACATTTCGGACAGCTTTTGATTGCTTTTCCTTTTTTGTCGGTGAAGTAAATCTGCGTGGTTTCCTCATCAGCAGATAAAACCCGTACTATGCCGCAACCGCACCGGCATTTCACTGAAGATTTTAGTTTCATAATTCCCTCCTTTTTAGCGAACTGTGTAATATGATAGCACAAATAGTTTCAATGTCAACCCCCGCGTTATGGCTGTAAAAATTTGAATATTTTTTTCCAAAATCCGCCCTCTTCTTTTTTAAATCCTAAAGTTTGATATTGAAGCGTGTTTTCGGAAATAAATTTATCCGAGATATTTTTTATCCTTTGAGCTTCTCTGTCCACTAAATCTCCATCGTATTCTCCGCTGTGAGCCGATGTTCCGGCATAGGACGGCTTTTTCATATCTAAATGCAAACTAATTTCTATCCCGTCATTTATAATTTTTTCAATATAAATATGAAAGCGCGGATAAAATCGGCTGGCTTCCAGCGAACGCGCGTAGCTTATTTCGTTTTGTTTGTGCGGATTAAAAATTTCTTTATATCCGCATACGCGCATCAGATTTTTATGCGAAGTATTTACCCCCCCACCTACTCCATAGGTGCGGGGGTTTATTTTTTGGATTATAAATTTCATCTTGTTTTATATATTTTCTTATATTATATACTATTATTAAGATAGGTCCTCAATACTTTTTATATTGAATCTTGGTTTTATAGGCATAGGCCAAATGGAAAAATCTAACAAAAAAATTGTTGTTATTGGCGGGGGCACTGGCGTCTTTACGGTTTTAACCGGATTAAAGCCTTGTTTTGATAATTTGACCGCTATCGTAACAATGGCGGACGATGGAGGATCCACCGGTATTTTGCGGGAAGAATTCGGCATTTTGCCGCCGGGCGATATCAGGAGGGCTTTAATAGCGCTTTCAACTACAAATGACAAAATGCTGGCCCAGCTTTTTTCTTATCGGTTTGAACAGGGCCTTGGTTTAACTGGCCATACTTTCGGCAATTTACTGATAACGGTTTTGGAAAGAATTACTAATGATTTTGAAGAAGCTGTTGATGAAGCCGGAAAAATTTTGTCTATAAAAGGAAAAGTAATTCCGGTTACTTTAGGAAATGCCAGGCTGGTTGCCGAGCTGGAAAATAGCCAAAAAATAATAGGGGAAACGAATATTGATATTCCGAAACATGATGGCCATTTAAAAATAAAAAAAGTTTCTTTGAAACCGGCAGTAAAAATAAATCCAAACGCAAAAAAAGCCATTATGGAAGCCGACGCTGTTATTATTGGTCCGGGTGATTTGTATACGAGCATCATTCCAAACCTTTTGGTTGGCGGTATGAGAGAAACGCTCAAAAAAACTAAAGCCAAAGTAATCTATATGAGCAATGTTATGACTAAGTTTGGCGAGACTAACGATTTTAAAGCTTCAGATTTCATAAAAACAGTTTCAGACTATTTAGGTAAAGATGTTTTGGACTATGCCGTAGTGAATAATAAAAAGCCTTCGTTCAAAAAAATAGCTTCTTACGTAAAAGAAAGATCTGATTTTGTTGAGCCGGATGCAGATTTAAAAAAGACGGGCAAAACTTCCGTTATAAAAGCAGACCTCTTAAGATCGGGGAAATTTATCCGTCATGATCCCAAAAAAATATGCAGTTTAATTAAGATGTTGGTATAATTTGAATTACTAAATATCTATCCCTCGTCATTGCGAGCCCCGCTTTGCGGGGCGTGGCAATCCAGTTAATTTTATTTTGTATTTTTAAATAAAATCTATGATTATTGACGGAAGAAAAATAGCAGAAAATATTATCTCGCAGCTCAAGTTATTAAAAAGGCCGCAAAAAAGTTTGGCGGCTATTTTGGTGGGCGAGAATGCGCAGTCTGAAAGTTTTTTGAAGCAAAAAGCTAAAATCGCCAATCAGCTGGGAATTGATTTTCGGTTGATTAGGTTAAGCGGAGAAATGAGCGAATTAGAGATTATAAGAGAAATTGAAAAATTGAATTCAGACGATTCTGTCGGCGGAATTATTTTGCAGCTCCCGCTTCCGGAAAAGTTTAAGAAGGAAAATATTATCCCGAGCATTTCTCCGTTAAAAGACATTGACGCGCTTACGGAAGGCGGAAAAAAACTTGTCAGCCCCTTGGCAGTAGAAGTGGTCAATGATGTTTTGGCTTATTTAAATATAAACGCAAAGGAAAAAGTAATAGCGGTAGTCGGCCGAGGTTTTTTGATCGGCGCTCCGCTTTTGGAATTTTTTCAGGATAAATGTTTGAAAATAATACCGTTGAACAGTAAAACCGATATTAATTCAGTAAAAGAAGCCGATATTATTATTTCCGGAACGGGAAGAGCAGGCTTGATCAAGCCGGAATTATTAAAAAACAGCGCCATTGTGATTGATTTCGGATATGGTCTGGTAAATGGAAAATTAAAAGGAGATTTCAATTCTGATTCGCTAGTGGCTAGTGGCTATTCACTAAGTACTATTTCATACACTCCTACCCCCGGCGGCACCGGCCCTATTTTAGTGGCAGAAATATATAAAAACTTTTATAAGTTAAATAAATAAAAACCGCCTTACGGCGGTTTTTATTTATTTAACAATATCCTCTGTTTTTTTCTTCACGCTATCCAAAAGTTTTTTATCAGCTTTTAGCGCTTCAACTGTTTTGTCAAAACCGACACCGAGCTTTTCGCCTTCCATGGTATAAGTCATTCCAGATTTTACAACCGCGCCATATTTTATAGCGGCGCTTAAAACATCGGATTCATAGGAAATGCCTTCGCCGAACATAATATCAAATTCAGCTTCTCTGAACGGGGGAGCAACTTTGTTTTTAACAACTTTTGCCCTGACGCGATTGCCCACGATATTTTCTCCTTTTTTAACTTGGGCAATTTTTCGGATATCAATTCTTACTGAAGAATAAAATTTTAAAGCGCGACCGCCCGGGGTAGTTTCCGGATTGCCGAACATAATCCCGATTTTTTCTCTTAATTGGTTTATGAAAATTATCATTGTTCGGGACTTGGCGGAAATGGCGGTGAGCTTTCTAAGAGCTTGAGACATCATTCTGGCTTGGAGCCCCATAAATTGCGCTCCCATTTCGCCTTCAATTTCTTTTTGAGGGGTCAAAGCGGCAACGGAATCTACCACGATCACATCAATGATGTTAGAGCGGACTAGACTCTCTAAAATATTCAAAGCTTCTTCCCCGCTGTCCGGCTGGGAGATTAAAAGATCTTTTACTTTCACGCCTAATTTTCCGGCATAGTCCGGATCCATAGCATGCTCGGCGTCTATAAATGCCACTTTGCCGTTTTTCTTTTGGGCTTGAGCAATTACGTTTAAAGCCAAAGTAGTTTTACCGCTGCTTTCCGGTCCGAATATTTCAATAATCCTCCCCCTCGGAAGTCCGCCCACGCCGAGAGCCAGATCCAAAGAAAAGGAACCGGTTGGGACAACGTCAACATTGGTTTTTTTGACATCGCCCAATTTCATTATTGAGCCTTCCCCGAATTTGCTTTGTAGGGCCTCTAAAAGATTATTAATATCTTTTTCCCCGCCTGCATCGCTATGTGAAGCATTGCGGGCAGGTTTGTCTTCGCCATCAACTTTTTTTTCTTCTTTCGCGTTTTTTGCACTGGTCATAAATTATTATTTTTTTAATTAGTATATATTATATCAGAAAATGCCATTAGTCCTATAGGACTTATTAGACTTGTCTCTGTCATTCCCGCGAAGGCGGGAATCTAGGTTTCTGGATTCCGGGTCAAGCCCGGAATGACACTCCTGATCTGTTAATAATACAATTGTTCAGTTGTCGTTGGCGCTCCAAACATTATCTGCCTGATTTCTATACTTTCTTTTCCAAAAATTTTTTTAACTTTGAAATTTATTGTATTTAAGCCGAGCTGTAATTCATAAATTGACTCAAAATTTCCATAAGAATCGGCGACCACCTCTCTGTCATTGATAGTGAGCTTATCTTTTGGATTTATAGCTCCCATCAGATTGATTGATGGTTCGGATGTCGTAGTAATGGCTTCTTTGGGATTTTCTATATTCAAATATGGTTTTGCAAAAAAATTATTAAAATTTGAGATCAAGAAAATTATTAATACTGCCAAAACCAGTCCGCCTATTACACTTTTTTTATTTATTTTGTGTATCGCAAATCTGTTGGTCGGCAGTTTATCAAAAGCTCCGGAAGTTTTATATTTTAATTCCCTTTCATATATTTTCCAGATGTCATTGAAGTTGAGCCCCAAAACTTCACAGATCTTTTTAAGATATCCGCGGACATAGGGAGACGATGGTAGCATATTCAATTCTAAATTTTGTATGGCAATAATATACCTTCTCGGGATGGCGGTAATATTGGCCAGTTTATCGTGGCTTAGATTTTTTTGCTCAAGTGTTTCTTCAAATATAGTTTGTAGGCTTTTTCCTTGTTCCATTTGTGAAATTACTATACATCAATTTTAATTTTGCGCCAAATGTTTTCTAATAATTACAAATTACAAATTACAAATTTTTAACCAATGTCTAAAATCTCAAATCATAAAATTTAAACATTTGAACTTTGGATTTGATTTAAAATTTATAATTTAGATTTTTGATTTTTTGTGAAAATATTCTAAATATTTTCATCTTCCTTATCTACGGTTTCATCTACTAAATTGTCATGCGAGTCCATACTTATACCATACACCTCCCTCGGTTTAGCCCCATCGCCCGGACCGACTATTCCTTTTTGTTCCATAATATCTATCAGTCTGGCTGCTCTGGCATATCCAACCGATAGCCTTCTTTGTAAAAGAGAAGCGGAAGCTTTCTTGGCTTCACGCACGATCTTTACGGCTTCTTCAAAAAGTTCGTCATCATTGCTTTCTCCGGCAAATTCATCAAAGTTTATATCATTAATGTCTTTTCTCTCGTTTTCCGGATCAAAACTATTTGTGGAATCCGGGATCTCGTCGCTTTCATTATTTTCTCTTACAAATTTAGCAACTGCATTAAGCTCTTCCTCGCTAAGATACGCCCCCTGAATTCTTTTTGGTTTAGAGATTTCCGCGGAAATAAAAAGCATATCTCCTCCACCAAGCAATTTTTCCGCGCCCGCCATATCTAAAATAGTTCTGGAATCAATCTGACTAGCAACTTTTAAGGCGATTCTGGCGGGAATATTGGCCTTAATAAGTCCGGTGATTACTTCCACAGAAGGCCTTTGGGTAGAAAGCACGAGATGGATGCCTGTGGCGCGCGCCATTTGGGCAAGCCTCACAACCGAGCTTTCGATATCTCTTCCATAAGCAAACATCAAGTCGGCTAGTTCATCAACTATTATTACTATATTCGGCAATAGTTCGCCGCTATGGCTTTTGTTGTAGCTTTTTATGTCTCTAGCCCCGGCGCTTTCAAGCTGCATATATCTGCGTTCCATTTCATTGATAGCCCAGCGAAATACGCCTAGCGCTTTTTTGCCTTCGGTAATGACCGGGGAAATTAAATGGGGGATATTGTTGTAGGCGGTGAGCTCAACTCTTTTCGGATCAATTAAAATAAGTTTTAAAGTTTCCGGAGAATTTTTATAAAGCAAGGAAACAATAAGCGAATGGATGGCCACTGATTTTCCGGAGCCGGTGGATCCGGCAATGAGCAGGTGCGGCATTTTTTCTAGGTTGGCCATTATCGGTTCGCCGGTCACATCGCGTCCCAAAATAAATCCCAATGAACCGGAATTAATAAATTCCGGGAAGGTCATCAAGCTTCCTAGTCGCACCACGGCCGCGGCTTTATTCGGCACTTCAATTCCAACCAAAGATTTTCCCGGGATTGGGGCTTCTATCCTGATCGGGTGGGCGGCTAAAGCCAGCGATAAGTCTTGGTTTAAGGCCGTTATTTTCGCCAGTTTAATTCCCTCGGCCGGTTTTAATGTATAGCGAGTCACTTTCGGGCCGATGCTGATCTCTCCCATTTCTACCGGAATGCCGAAACTTTCCAAAGTTCTTTTGATGATGTTGGCGTTGGCGCGAAGGTCGCCGGAAGTC